>JAOULU010000405.1 GCA_029881855.1 Nitrosomonas sp.
ATCAACTTGGTTGGTATCATGGCACCACACTCATGGACTTGTTGGAAAATATTTCTATTGAGTCTGATGTCAATCATGAAGATTTTCGTTATCCAGTACAATGGGTGTGCCGACCACAGACAGAAGAGCTGCATGATTTTCGTGGTTATATGGGGCGCATTGAGTCAGGTACAGTTCGTGTTGGGGATGATGTCACATTATTGCCATCGGGTCTGACTTCCCGCATCAAAGAAATTGTGGTGTACGAAGGGACGCTTAAAGAGGCGACTGCACCACAGTCCGTAACATTGACAATAGAAGATCATTTGGATATTTCGCGTGGCGATTTTCTGGTCAAGAAAGGCGACACACCGCAAGTCACGAAAGCATTTAATGCAATGTTATGTTGGCTCTCAGAACAGCCACTAGATGCAAATCGTAAATATTTGATTAAGCATACTACCCGAGTCGTTAAGGCTGTTGTTGGTCAGATTAACTATCGTGTGGATGTTAATACAATGAAACATGAAAATACCGACACACTTAAAATGAATGATATCGCACATGTTAGCGTAAAGGTACAGCAACCGTTGGTATGTGACGACTATACACATAATCGTGCTACAGGGTGTTTTATAATGATTGATGAAAGCAGCAATAATACTGTAGCTGCTGGCATGATTTATTTTTCCTAGTATCTATATCAAGCGTAGAAACATAAAATTGTTGTGGCTTTGACTATTATAGTCATTGAAAGAAACCTGTTTTATTTTAAATAATTATTTTATGAATAAGGTTGTAGTGTTTCTATGGATAAAAATTTATTAATAGACGCATCAATATTGGCTAATGCTTTGGGTGAGGATCTCGCACAAGTAAATAAATATATATCCTTATTTATGGAATCAACAAGAGAAGGGCTGGTGGAAATTGACGCGGCACTTGATCTAGCAAATTTACAGGCAGCAGCGGCAATTGGCCATAGAATCAAATCGGCTGCATTAACTGTTGGTGCAATAAGGTTTGCAGACCTCTGTCAGGCATTAGAGAATCTTAAAGATAGTGAAGATGTTGAGCAAGGTAGTGAGATTGTTGCAGAGATGCATTTGATGTTGACCTTAATTGAGGAGCAGGTGAAATCAGACTCCTCATAATGAATAGAATCACTTGAGAGATTTTTGGAAAGAACAAAATCATCAATTTACCAGATGATTGTACTTATAATTAAAAAATATTACCTGGCCATGACAAATTTGGATTCAACGCTTCACACGCAGCAAAAAAACACAACAGACACACTCAATCTAAAATACGGATTAACCATTGCTGATCTGTATTGCCGTGATGGCTTGGTTAAACTAGACCAGGCATTCCTTGATTTTCTACGAAAAACTAATGATTCTCTTTATCAGGCATTGGATTGTGCGCGAACTCATCCAGACGAGTTGCTGGCCAAAGATGAATCTGCTTTATTGATAGAAATAGCGCCCTTGTTAGAGGATTTTCTTGCCAGTCTATTTAGTATTGAGGCCGAAGTAAAAGCTTTGGCGCAAAGACATCATGAATTGGCGCCACTTTATTTCTGCAAACGACAATTTGTACAACGTCGTGCTAAGGGC
>JAOULU010000406.1 GCA_029881855.1 Nitrosomonas sp.
TCAGTTTGGAAAAAGACGAAATAACCGTGTGACGCCCCTATAGAATGCACGCTTGTTTAGGTTCTTCGGTTATTGCGCTCTTTAATGGGAACACTGATGATATCCATACTATGCAGCTGCCACATTATAGTTTTCCTTTTTGCTCAACAACGCCCATGCAATGCGCGCATTCTTGTTGGCTACCCCGACTGTTGAGATATTTTTACCCCGCCGTTGATCAAGTTCGCTGACCCATCGGTTACGCTTATCCTGGTATTTGCTTGCTACTCGAACGACCGTTCTTCCGCCATGAATTACAATGTTCGTAAATAGCTATCACCTCGCTTGCTGATCCCCAGAAAAGGGGTCAGTCATTGCATCTTGCATAAAATTTGGGGGGCTCCATGCCTACTATGCAATGACCGACTCCTTTTTCTCGCGAGAAAAAGGGAGCAAACGCAAACAACCACTTCCCCTTTACGGGTATCGATAGAACACCAGTGGATGATCATTTACACGTGTAAACTCACATTTTGTGCCTTGAACTGACGAATTTTAGGCACAATCTGAACTGTTACTGCGATACACTGAATAATTACATTTTTCAGAATGCCAACCCATGTCCGTAGCCAACCATGCAAAGTAACATTGGAACCGATAAAGCAGTGTTCGTGCGTGATGCTAGGAGCGCTGTTTTTTTCGCACTTGCAATGACATCAGCGCTATGTTCTTTGCCATCAAGGCCAAGAATTTTCTTTTGGTTTGGCCAGATCAGTACCCATACATTAAATAACATGATGGTGCCTAACCAAGAACCTAAACCAATGACGGCCATGCCATTGGTTAGCATGAACGCGTTTATAATCCCCTGCACGCCACCACCAATTTGGGCCAATGCGCTAAGACCGGTTAACCAGGTTACTGCTGCTGCCATACGGAACCATAATAGGGCTCTTGGTGCAATGTATTTATTAATTGCATCTGGTTGCGGGCCGTCAGGGTTTGCTATTGCAGCGCCAACACCAGGGACTTGAACAAAATTAAAATAATAAAGCAAGCCTATCCAGCAGACACCAGCTAAAACATGTAACCAGACCGTTGCATTTAACCCAGCCAAGCCATTACCTAACCCGAAAGCAACAACAAATGCAAGAATAAAGCCAATGGCAATCGTACCTTTGATTGATAATAATGGGTTCATAGTTATCCTCTGAATATGTACTGTTTTTAGATGCTAAAGATAGGTGATTTGAGCATATAACACAATACCAAATTGTGTAATTTGAAATTAGATAAAGATGAAAAAGATTTGCTGGCAACTTATGAAGCTGATGAGTTTGAATCAGTTTTAACCCCTGCTCGTAGAAAGCAGATTCGTGAAGCCGCAACAAGTACCTTCAAAAAAGACAAGCGAATTAATATCCGCATTTCAGGTCGAGACCTAGAAGCTATTCAAAAACGAGCCTTGGTTGAGGGGATTCCATACCAAATACTTGTGTCGAGCATCCTTCACAAATTTGTGTCTGGCAACTTACGCGATGTAACCGCTAACAAGTGCATGCAGTCTGACGCGACAAAGCCGCGCCGCTAATGCGCAACATTTGACCTT
>JAOULU010000407.1 GCA_029881855.1 Nitrosomonas sp.
CCAAAACCTACTCAGGAATTGGCTTATCGTCAAGTTACTGACAGTACTGATTTCCAATTGGTACGCGCTAAGCTGCGTGCTTTTGATGGAAAACCCCAAGATGCGGTCAAACAATTCCGTGCGCGTTTAGATGAAACAAGATATACCAACGAAGTCGTCGAACGTTATGGTTATACGATCGCATTATTACGCGACAAAAAAAATAAACAAGCAGAAAAGGAGCTGGCTAAGCTCTACAGTATCTTGCAAGATACGTCAAAGAACCCCATATTAGAAGACCATCAATTGGGAGACACGATTCAGATAAAACATAAGAATATACAAGCGGGTGCGATGATTGAGACACTTTCTGCCGGTGTAAAGTTGGCGAATGGGCAGACAAAAGAAGCCTTTCATGTTTACCGTGAAGCGCTGAAGGTTTATCCTCAACACCGTGCATTAATCCATGGTTATGCATTTGCATTATTACAAAACCAGCAAGCCAAAACTGCACTTAAATTTGTGAACAAACAATTAAGATACCATCACAACGATGTTAATCTTTACAGATTACAAGCTCAGATATACGCCGCATTGGATAATAAGATGTTAAAACATCGTGCTCAAGCAGAAGTTTATATCCACCAAGGCTATTTCGATGCGGCCGTTGAACAACTACAAATTGCACTTCAGCATGACAATGGTGATTTTTATCAACTGTCGACAGTTGAAGCGCGCCTTAAACAGTTACAAACACGCATAGCCGAAGATGAAAACTAACACCAATATTTATCTTATTATTCAACGCATTATCTACGTATCCATTGAGGAAATACTCGCTAACATTTGATTCATAAACAATCATCAATTCCTTAATACATCATGCTCAGGTAGTATTGGCACTTTATAATTCAGATTACAATTAACGCAAGTTTCTTAACTATTTATGTTTCGCACCAAACGCATTGTTATTGCTTTAATCCTGCTCATTTCTTTTACAGGTTATTGGTTTAACAGTGATGAAAGAGAATCCAAAGATAGCCAATATATAACCCGTACAATTGAACAGGGAAATATCGTACAAACCATCTCTGCAAATGGCACCCTAACACCTGTCGTATTGGTTAATGTGGGTACACAAGTTTCAGGCACCGTATCTAAATTATATGTAGACTTTAATGACCATGTCGAAACCGGACAAGTCTTAGCCGAACTTGATCCGGCTTTACTGCAAGCACAATTACAACAATCTGAAGCCAGTTATTTAAGTGCCCAAGTAACCTTAAGAATTGCTCTTGGTAAATTAAAACGCCATCAAACATTAAAAGAACAGGGGTTCATTTCACATGAAGCATTAGATCTTATTGAGCAGGAGCTCGATGCAGCACGTGCCCAACTTGCCGTCAACAAAGCACAAGTAGAACGTGACCGTGCAAATCTCAGCTATAGCATTATTAGATCACCCATATCAGGGGTTGTGATTGCTCGTGATATTGACGTCGGTCAAACTGTGGCCGCTAATTTCCAAACCCCCATTTTGTTCCAAATTGCACAAGATCTGCGCCAAATGCAAATTAACATCAGCGTTGCTGAAGCGGATATCGGGCA
>JAOULU010000408.1 GCA_029881855.1 Nitrosomonas sp.
GCAGAACTAAAAAATAATGCAAGCAGTAAAAAACTAAAGCAATATTGCATCATGTATTATAACCCCATCGCTGCCAATTCCAACTTACTACGCCATAAAGCAGCCACTTGGTTCTTACAAAGCATAAACCCCAAAAATGGGAACTGTCCTCGTTTTCCTACTCGGTCGATGAATTTTAGAATCGATGCCATTATTTTTCTCCTTCTTTTCTTATTATTAATCGATAACTTTTATATAATGAAGAACTATTTCATCTTAATACTAACTCTTACAAATCGTGACCTTTAAACCAAGCTTTGCAACATGTTTAATGACATCATCCATCAAACCAATTTCCCATTGGGTACTAGTTGCTATTTTCTGCCCATCCGCAAGCAGAATAATTTCATCAGGATTAATATAGTGTCGCTTTCGCCCCGTTTGAGCGTTAAAGTCAATCGCTTCACTGGCCAATACAAATACTCCGCCTTTCGCCTTAATCAGAGAATCTGGAAACGCCTGTTTCAGATCTGCGTAACCAATATTTTTATGTTGTTGCACATAGGTGCGAACCAAGGCATGGATTAAACGCCCTTTCCCATATTCTGTGCCGTTAAAGATATAGCGCGTGAAATCCTTACTGGAATTTTTCAAATTGGCGAAAACATCCGTTATCACTAAAATTTGTCCATCCTCTGCTCGAAAACGTTGCAGAGTCAACGCAACAATTGGAATGCCATCATCCGTCGTTAAACCGTTATTTATTTTAACCGCAAGTTCGGCTTTGATTGTAGAACCCACAAGCACGCCGAGCCATTTTGGTTGACTTGAATTTGATTCGTCCCAAGCATTAGGACTATTTTTCAGGATCGTATCCCGAACGGATAAATATTCTGATAGTTGTTGAACATGATTGTCGTTCAATTCCCCCATCTTCAATTCTATTAGCCCCAAATAGTCATTACCATAAAGCGCCAGCAAATCGATACGACCGTCCCGCGTACTGCGCCCACCTTCAACATGTAGTTCAGAATCAACAATGTAAACTTCATTAAAGTTTTTATTATCTAATGCTAAGACTCGCTCATTTTCGATTATATAGGCCTCCATCGCCAACTCACGCCGAAATTCAAATTTAATGAGCTGGGTTGAATTTGCAGTAAGATGTTTGAAAGTAAACATAAGGCCTCCCTGGCATCAAAGTGTTTACGAAATTATAGTGGCGACTAATTCTCAAAATAAGAAATCGTCATATATATTATGCAGGCCAATACAACTTCACTAGCGGCAACAAAGTTCTGAACTCGGTGTCAACATTTTCATAGTGCTCGACGATTGCATCAACTCGATCATCAAGGTCCATAAGCGTTAGGGGGAATTGGCTCGTTCAGCCTCATAACGAGCATCCTTCAAAAAATGGGGACTGAGGTTCACTCTGACCCCTTTATACTCTATATACTGAGGCTTTGTTTGAGTAAACGTGAGACACCTCCCTATCTTGACTCTACGTCGGCCAAGGCAACCCGCGACCGGATTTTTCAATTATAAAGTCGATAAATGCTCGCACCGTTGTTGATAGGTGCTTTTTCGTGGGATAGACCAAATAC
>JAOULU010000409.1 GCA_029881855.1 Nitrosomonas sp.
TTTTTAATTATATTAACACCTTGCACAAGTACTTTATTTGTACTGGTAACACTGGTAACTGTTGCGCGCTTGCCTTTATCTTTACCTGCAATGACTATTATATCATCACCTTTTTTTATCTTTTTCATTTGAAGTCCTTAGCTTACTTACAATACTTCAGGTGCAAGAGACACTATTTTCATAAAGCGCGCACTTCTGAGTTCACGCGTTACTGGGCCAAAAATTCTTGTTCCGATCGGCTCTAACTTAGTATTCAAAATAACTGCTGCATTATCGTCAAATTTTATCAATGATCCATCCGTTCGTCGAACCCCTTTTGCAGTTCGAACAACGACCGCATTATAGACTTCACCTTTTTTTACGCGCCCTCTTGGTGCCGCATCTTTTACACTGACTTTGATAATATCACCTATAGCCGCATAACGCCTTTTTGAACCACCCAAAACTTTAATACACAAGAGCGATCTTGCGCCTGTATTATCAGCAACTTTTAGAATAGATTGCATTTGAATCATTTTTTAGCCTTTTAAATCAATTTGGCTTTCAAATTTATAAGCTTATCGGCTCTTTCTAATAAATCAAAGAACTATAGTAGCTAACCAACACAAGTCTGATAGTGTGGCGTATGAAAAACCGTTTATTCTACAACATACGCTTCATTATTGCAAAATAACACCTTCGCTTTAGTTATGCGTAGTATTAATTAAGGAAGAAGAGATGTAAATTTATAAATAAAACTTTGAATTATATAATATTACTTTTTGATATAAGTTTAATAGCTCGCCAGGATTTGGTCTTAGACAATGGACGACACTCCTCAATTATCACCGTATCACCCAATACATATTCATTATTTTCATCATGAACGTGATATTTCTTAGATCGTGAGATAATTTTTCCATAAAATGGATGCTTTACGCGGCGTTCAATCAATACCGTTATCGTTTTATCTGTTTTGTTACTGACCACACGACCGGTCAGTTTGCGAGATAATTTTTCATTAATCATATTTGACTTTATTTCTGGCCCATAACAGTTCTTACTCGCGCAATATCTCTTCGTATATTACGTAGCTGATTTGTGTTTCCGAGTTGCTGTGTAGCATGTTGCATCCGCAACCCAAACTGTGCTCTCAATAATCCCAACAATTCTTTCTGCAATTCGGGAATTGACATTTCTTTTAATTCACTAGCCTTCATTATTATCCGCCTATTTGTCGCACAACAAATGTAGTTTGGATAGGTAGTTTAGCAGCAGCAAGTCTAAAAGCTTGCCTAGCAAGCGCTTCATCGACTCCATCCATCTCATACAATATCTTTCCAGGTTGTATCTCTGATACAAAATATTCCGGATTACCTTTACCTTTGCCCATACGAACTTCAGCTGGCTTGTGTGAAATCGGCTTGTCTGGAAAAATTCTGATCCAGATTCTTCCACCTCGTTTTATATGTCGAGTCATGGCACGGCGAGCTGATTCTATTTGTCTAGCAGTTATTCGACCACGCCCTACGGCTTTTAAACCAAAATCTCCGAAACTAACTTTAGCGCCACGAGTCGCAATACCGGTATTTCTGCCTTTTTGCTG
>JAOULU010000410.1 GCA_029881855.1 Nitrosomonas sp.
TTCTTCAGCAATTATGACATCGGGCGGGATAGTGCGATTAGCCTTAGCGTTTAATCCTTCTCATCTTGAGATTGTCAATCCCGTTGTAGAAGGTTCAGTGCGCGCACGCCAACACCGCCTGCGAGATCGGCAAGGTGATCATGTTTTGCCAATTCTGCTTCATGGCGACGCCGCTTTTGCAGGTCAAGGTGTTGTTATGGAAACACTTAACCTATCCCAGACTCGTGGTTATGGCACAGGCGGTACCATTCACATTATTGTTAATAATCAGATCGGCTTTACCACATCAGATACACGCGATAGCCGTTCCACCTTGTATTGTACTGATGTTGCTAAAATGATTGAAGCCCCGATTTTCCATGTTAACGGAGATGATCCAGAGGCTGTGATTATGATCACTGAACTTGCATTAGACTTTCGCATGCAATTTCACAAAGATGTTGTCATTGATATGGTCTGTTATCGAAGACTCGGACACAATGAGCAAGATGATCCAATGGTAACGCAACCAAAAATGTACCAAATTATTAATAACCTAGCGAGCACTCGCCAGCGTTATGCTGAGAAACTCGTAACAGAGGGAATCATCAAAGCTACTGATGCTGATACAATGGTACTTGCATACCGTGATGCTATGGATCAAGGGATAAATCCCAATCAAACAGTCTGTTATAAGTATAAATCACCTTATTCAGTAAATTGGACAGCATTTCTAAAACCCAGTAAATGGAACCAGAAAACAAAAACTGGACTCTCTATTCGTTCGTTAAAACAACTTTCCAAACGACTTATTGATATTCCAGAAAATTTTGTTTTGCATAAACGTGTTGAGAAAATAATCTATGATAGGCAATTGATGGGTGAGGGTAAGCTTCCATTGGATTGGGGAATGGCAGAAAATCTTGCTTATGCTGCTTTACTTCATGAAGGTTACCCTATACGTATCTCAGGGCAAGATTCTGGTCGCGGTACTTTTTTTCATCGCCATGCTGTACTACACAACCAGTCAACTGAAGATGAAAATCTAAGGAATTATGTTCCATTGCGACATATTTCAGCCGAGCAACCTGATTTTGTGGTGATAGATTCTATGCTATCTGAGGAAGCCGTCCTTGCTTTTGAGTATGGCTTTGCAACAACACAGCCTAATGAATTAGTTGTGTGGGAGGCTCAATTTGGAGATTTTACCAATGGTGCTCAAGTTGTAATCGATCAATTTATTACCTCTGGTGAAGCAAAATGGGGGCGATTATGTAGCCTAGTTATGATGTTGCCGCATGGTTATGAAGGGCAAGGTCCTGAACATTCTTCAGCCCGCTTAGAACGTTTTCTCCAGTTATGTGCAGACCATAACATTCAAGTATGCGTTCCCTCTACACCTGCCCAGATGTTTCATATGTTGCGCCGTCAGATGCTAAGGCCATTACGCAAGCCATTGATTATTATGAGTCCCAAAAGTATGCTCAGACACAAAAAATCAGTTTCAAGCCTTGATGACATTGCTCATGGTAGTTTTCTGCCTATTATCCCGGAAGTTGAGGATATTGATCCGAAAAATACTCGACGAGTTATCGCTTGTT
>JAOULU010000411.1 GCA_029881855.1 Nitrosomonas sp.
TGCTGCAATATTCTTTACCGTTTACTTGGGGTTCATCAATATACGTTGTTTTGGTCATGCCATAGAAGTTTTACGTGGTAAGTATGACAATAAGAATGCAGATGGAGAGATCAATCGTTTTCAAGCTCTAATGACATCTCTTTCGGGAACTGTAGGTCTAGGTAATATTGCAGGGGTGGCTGTTGCAATTTCAGTAGGTGGTCCTGGCGCAGCATTCTGGATGGCTGTTATGGGCCTCTTTGGTATGTCAACCAAATTTGTCGAGGTAACCCTAGGTGTTAAATACCGTCAACATGGCTCTAAAAAGCATCCTGAAGCTATTTCAGGTGGTCCCATGTATTATTTACGTAGTGCATTTGAGCGCTTACACAAACCGCAGATGGGTAAGTTTATGGCAGGGCTTTTTGCCGTTTGCTGCATTGGTGGTACGGTGGGCGCAGGTGCATTATTCCAAGCAAACCAGGCTTATCAGCAAGCACTAATTGTTAGCGGAGGTAACGCGGGTTTCTTGGCGGATAAAGGCTGGTTATTTGGTGTAATTATGGCCATATTAGTTGGCTTAGTGATCATTGGCGGTATTCAATGGATAGCTGCCGTAGCTAGCCGAGTTGTCCCTGTTATGGCAATAACCTATATCATTGCAGGGTTTGTTGTTATTGGGCTACATTACACAGCAATTCCAGATGCGTTAGGAACCATTGTCGAGATGGCTTTGTACCCACAAGCTGGCATTGGTGCATTGATGGGTGCCCTATTGATGGGTGTGCAGCGAGCGACTTTCTCAAATGAGGCCGGTTTGGGCTCATCTGCAATAGCACATAGTGCGGTCAAAACAGATGTACCGATTAGCCAAGGAATGGTTGGTATGCTTGGCCCATTCATAGATACGGTAGTGATTTGTATGGTGACAGCACTGGTTATTGTGATTTCCGGCACCTATGTAGAGGGCAGTGGTATTGAAGGTGTGGAGTTGACATCACGTGCATTTGCATCTGGTATATCATGGTTTCCATATGTTTTATCAGCGACAGTATTCCTGTTTGCATACTCAACAATGATTTCATGGTCATACTATGGCTTAAAATGTGCAACTTACCTATTTGGTGAGTACGATATTGTAGAGAATTTCTACAAGTTATTGTTTTGCCTATTTATTATCATTGGTTCTTCGACGCAACTATCGAATATCATTTTATTTACGGATGCCATGATTTTTGCTATGGCAATTCCTAATATTATTGGTTTGTATTTATTGGCGCCAGAAGTTAAAACAGATTTAAAAGTGTATTTAAAAAAACTTCAAGCTGTCCGCACTAAATACTGATGCCAATAGATAATAAAAATATCGCGTGGGATTATTTCATGATTATGCGTGAAGTGACCTCAAGCTTAGTATTAGACATTTTTGCAACATTACTTAATTTTCCAATTGTATCTCTATGAGAAATAACGATTAATCGTTGTTTATGCCTTGTGGATAGCGGAATCTAATTATAGATTGATATGATTTTTTGGAAGTATTGCAGTTTGTATAAGCAGGGTGAAGTGTGTTTAACTATTCACGTCGCATCTATTTT
>JAOULU010000412.1 GCA_029881855.1 Nitrosomonas sp.
GCGAGAAATTGCCGGTATCTCGCTGGCAGCGTGATTTAACGGATTCAACCGTGTTGCGTAACATGGGCGTGGCACTCGGACACACCTTGCTAGCCTATGATTCCTGCATTAAGGGACTCAACAAACTAGAAGCCAATCCCACTCAACTGGCAAATGATTTAGACAATGCCTGGGAAGTACTGGCAGAGCCCATCCAAACTGTGATGCGGCGCTATGGTGTGGCTAACCCCTATGAACAACTAAAAACTTTAACACGCGGTAAAGGCGGCATTACCAAAGAAGCATTGCACCAGTTTATAGGTCGACTGGCTATTCCTGAAGCGGAAAAACAACGCTTATTGACGATGACACCACAGAACTATGTGGGCAAAGCCAGTGAATTGGCGCGTAATATAAAAATCTAAGCAGTAATCTACGAATCGTCCAGTAAAGGTGCGTCAAGGCATCAGAGGGTGGCTTGGGAATTCAGGGATTTTATAATAACCGGCTCATATCGCCGCCCTTAAATCCAATTAGCGGCTGAGAAATATTTTTCCCAAAAGCAATCATTTTAAACAACTCGCCCATTTCAGCCGGACTCACCAGTTTTTGTAGCTGGTTGGCCTGTGGCAGGTAATTGTTTATGTCTTCGGTAGGTGTTTGTGCCAGTATTTCTGTGATACCGCAATTAATCAGAAAATGGGCTTGATTGGTATAACCCAGTAGCGTCAGGTCAGTATCTTGTGTGGCGTCAACAAGGGCACTAAAGTCTACATGGCTAGTGATGTCCTGCAAGCCGGGCAAATAAAATGGATCATCATGTGCATGATGGCGGTAATGGCACATCAGTGTGCCTTGGTTACGTTGAGGGTGATAATACTCGCCACTGCCAAAACCATAGTCGATTAAGATGATCGCGCCCTGCTGCAAGCTGTTTGCCAAACTGTGTATAAACTGTCCGGCCGCAAGGTTGATTTCGCTCACATAATGTATTTCAGGGTCATTGTCTGGGTTAATTTGTGCCGCCAGTTTATTTGCGGCGGTATTAAGTGCTGCATCTTTGATTGGGCGTTGTTGCCAGGCAAATTGATCATTCTGCCAAGTGACACCACGTTCAAACACTTCATTACCTTGCCATTCAACCAAATGCACCGGCATGGCATCCAGCACCTCATTCGCCAGCATAATGCCATTAAACGAGTCTGGAAGTTGTTCCAGCCATTCAATCAAAGGCAGAAGGTGCTCAGCCCGGTCCATGAACAACGCTTTTTGTCGTTGGTGTAGGTCAGCGCTGACTTCAAGAATAAAATATTTTTCAGGCAAGGCATCGTGTCTTTCCAGCTCAAGCAGTAATTCAAGCGCCAGTTTTCCAGAACCAGCACCAAATTCAAGAATGTGAGGATTAGCGATTTGTTCACAAACCTGCAAGACCTGGTGTGCCAATGTGCGACTAAATAGCGGGGAAATTTCCGGCGCGGTGACAAAATCTCCGGCATCACCAAATTTGGTTGCGCCGCCGCTATAATAGCCAAGTCCAGGCGCATAAAGTGATGCATCCATATAGTGCGCAAATGAAATCCAGCCGCTCG
>JAOULU010000413.1 GCA_029881855.1 Nitrosomonas sp.
ATCCGAAAAGTGACGAAAGCACGTAGCGTGAATCTTGTGAAAAAGCATCAGTTTTTTCCCGTTTCATATTGCAAGAAAAAAATCATTTGTGACCGAAAGAATAATGTATTCTTATTTCCGGTCTAAGTGTGATGATTAATTAATATCCCCAGGTTTGATAGAATCTACGTTTCTCCACCTACCAGATCGTCCTACAATAGAAGTGTTGGGGTTTGTGGTCGGTATAGTGCTCTTATGGGAGATTTAGATTGATTTTTAGAGAGCAATCGGATATTCCCGCTGGTAGCCCTTCTGTATTTAACAACCATCTATTCATCTTATAATTTTATCTTTCGCTGAGAATGTAAAACCTGTATATGGAAGTAAAATTTAGGTAACTGCGACGCACTAAAACGCAACCCATCCCATCCTGCTATACGGTCACAAATCAGAGAAAAACTTGTTTCTTGAATGAGGCAAAATACGCTCGTTGTTGCAAAACATAGAATACCTCACTATCAAAGCGTTGAAGCTTAAGTTAATCAAGAGTTGCAAATTAAAAATTTTCAGTTATGCCGTCGAACTTGAACGCAATTTTTGTGGTCTTATAGGGTAAAATTCCATGGCCTGGGCTGCACTTTGGAGACAGCGCAAATGATTCTATTGAAAATGCACATGATGTAAGGAATCATATTCAAGAGCGACTAAGAATCCGATGTTTATTCTTTTAATTAGGCTATATCACAGTTAATTGTAGGGGCACTGCAAAAAAACACTGATTATCTTTTATAAACAAGTTATTAGCATAAAAACCAACAAGTGATATCTTTTTGCAGATTCAATGGGTTGCATGATTGCCAATAACCTACAGTGACATAGCCTTTAATTAATAAGATATGTTTCTATTTCAGGATGAGGTTGAAGTTGTAAATAAATATCTAAATTTGTTTATTGACTATCGTTATGACTAGATCACCCACTTTAGTTATAGTTTGTAAGCGGCCGGTTTTAGGCCATGGCAAGCAAAGACTAGCCCGTCATTTAGGTCTTGAGATTACAAAATGTGTTGCCGAAGCTTTGCTGGCCTGTGCAGTGGAAGACGCTTGTAACTGGCCCGGTCCGGTAGTCATCGCGCCAGCAAGCCAGCATGATTATAACTGGGCGATTGCTTTATCACAGCCCATTCAGTCCCCGGTAAGGGTTATGCCACAGGTGTCTGGTAATTTAGGGCAGCGGTTAAATACGCTAGATCAGATGCTTCGTAATCAAGGGGTAAATCAACTGATATATATCGGTAGTGATTCGCCGGGCCTCAGTATGGCCGACTATTCCACTGTTAGGGAAACATTGCAACAATATAATACTGTATTAAAGCCAGCAATTGATGGTGGTGTAGTGCTCATGTCGAGCAGTTGTCCATGGCCTGATTTAGCTAATTTGCCATGGAGTACTGACAAGCTGGCGATGACTTTGACTGATAGCTGTCGTGTGGCTGGACATTCAGTTAATATCCTGGGCCAAGGTTATGATGTTGATGAACTGGATGGTTTTATGCGACTGATTACACAGCTAGCGCAGGATAAGCG
>JAOULU010000414.1 GCA_029881855.1 Nitrosomonas sp.
TCGGGAGAAACAATTTTACAGGCTGCGTTGCGTGAGAGTTTTTCGCTTCCATATGGCTGTCGAAACGGATCTTGTGGCGCATGTAAAGGAAAAATCATACAAGGCACCGTCGATTTTGGCCAGCATGATGAAGAGACGTTGACAGAGAAAGAAAAACAGGTCGGAATGGCATTATTTTGCTGTGCCTTGCCATTGTCAGATCTTGTCATTGAATGTCATGAGATCGGTGCAATTACAGATATCGAGATAAAAACAATGCCTTGCCGTGTACATAAGCTTGAACGCGTTGCTCCCGATGTGATGATTATTTCACTTAAACTCCCGACCAATCAACGACTGCAATATGTTGCCGGTCAATATATAGACATTTTATTAAAAAACGGGGAGCGGCGCAGTTTTTCATTGGCCAACGCACCATATGACGATGAATTTCTGCAATTGCACGCGCGCAATTATCCCGGCGGTGTTTTTGCCAAGCATGTTTTTACTGAGATGAAAGAGAAAGACATCTTGCGTTTTGAAGGACCGTTTGGTTCTTTCTTTTTGCGTGATACGTCCTCATCAGAAACGCCGATTATATTTGTCGCCAGCGGTACCGGATTTGCGCCTGTAAAAAGTATTCTTGAACAAGCTTTTCACACAAAAGATAATTTTCTTACTAAGAGAAAAATAACGCTTTACTGGGGTGTTCGGACTAAAGCGGATTTGTATTTGGCGGACTTAGCCAGCAAGTGGCAACAACACGAAAACTTTACTTTCATACCGGTATTATCCGATGCTTTACCCACCGATAAATGGCTCGGTAGAGAAGGCATGGTGCACCAAGCTGTTTTGCAGGACTTTGATAGCTTGGCCGAACATCATGTGTATGCTTGCGGCTCACCATTGATGGTAAAAGCAGCATTTGCCGATTTTACCAATCTACGTAATTTGCCAAAAGATCAATTCTTTTCAGATATTTTTACCCCTGCATCCGGTGAAGTGAAGCCCTAACTTAATTGTTTTAATGTCAAACCGACTCCTTTGTTATATTGGTCCATTGCCAGGTCATGTTTTCCAAGCTTTTCATGTAATTGAGCCAAGGCAAGATGAGCAGCTTGACTCGGTTCTACAGACAGACTAGCTTCTAGATAATTTTGTGCTTTACCCCATAATTCGCAGTGTGTACACAATTTACCCAGTGTTAACAATAAATGAGCGTTATTTGGTTGGTGGGCCTTGAGCCATACTTCAGCCTTTTCAATTTGTCTACTGACATGGTAGTCGAGACACTCGGCATAGAGTGTGATCAACTCAGGATCCCAATCTGTAGCAATACTATTTTCGATAATCTCATGTGCCGTGGCGCAACCTCCTAATGCCATATAGGCTCGGGTGGCAGAAATAGCCAGTTTGCTGTTGGCTTTTTCTTCTGCTGATAAATGGTGCCAATACTTATTTAACAAGGGCAGATCAGCCGCATATTTTTTAATATTTTCAATATGGGCATGATGTCTGATTTCCTTAATTAATCCCTTATTTAAAGGCCGGCGTTTTTCCAGCAAATCCGTTAG
>JAOULU010000106.1 GCA_029881855.1 Nitrosomonas sp.
CTGTAGTTCTTGGTTTAGGTGCAATACTACACGCTGATAACAAAACAATAATCAAAAAAATAATAAATTTCTTTGTCATAAGATATCCTATTTTGGGGCGGTAAATCCGGCCTCACCGGGACCTGGTGGTGATGGAGGCTGGCCAAATAATAGGCTTTGTGGATTATCTTCTAATCGTTGTAGAAGACGATCAAAATTTTGTGAATTACGTGTAAAACCGCTAGTGACTTTACGTAGTTCAGGTATGGTCACAGCAAGTTCCTGTGTGCTTATTGAAAGGCTATCAATAATTCCACCTTGCTGATTTGCATTAAGAATGACTTCGTCAATTTCTTCTAAAAGTTCATCGATATGTTTTACTAATGAACTGGTTTCGGTAGTCAATTCAGTAAATGAAGATAATAAAGGTTGTGTGTAGTGAGAAAACCCCTCGAAATCCCTCGTGGCTGTTTCAATGTTATGCAAAATATTCGTTATTTGTGTTTGATTTTGTTCACTCAGTAAATTTTGCATTTTAATAATTAAATCGTCGATATTAGATAAGATATCTTTGCCAGATCCAGTAAACTCATCAAGTAATGATCTTCGCATTGGGATATGCGCGCTATTGGGTAATGGCGCAGATGAAGTGCCGTCATCATTAAGTTGTATAAATGCTAAGCCTGTGACACCTTGATAGCCCAGCTGGGCATAAACATTTTCAGTTAAATTTATTTTTTGATCGATAGAAATGTTTATAAGTATCTGATGTATATTGGCAGGGTCAAACTGTATGCTTTCAACCTTGCCAATATTAACGCCACGGTAATGTACAGAAGATTGAGGATTAAGACCTGTGACAGACTCTTTTGAAATCACTAAATAATTATTATGTTGGGTGGTTGTACCACTAAACCATGTAACAACCCCAAAGAAAGTGATACTCAGGACAATGACAAATATGCCAGCTATGAGGGCATGGGAATGGTTTTCCATGTTGCCTCCTTGTTTTTAATTTGTTTATTTAACACACTCTTAAAGAAGCTTTTTATAAATGGATGGGGGTATCTGCAGACCTCAGTTAGTGATCCGATTGCGATGATATGTTGATCTGCTAACACTGCGATACGATCTGATAGCGCAACTAATGGTTCTAAATCATGTGTAACCATAACAATAGATAAGTTCATTTCAGAACGCAGTGTTAGGATCAGCTCAATGAAGCTTTCACTGAGTTCAGGATCTAGCCCAGCAGTAGGTTCATCCAGAAACAATAATTCTGGGTCTAATGCTAGAGCACGAGCAAGTGCAACACGTTTGATCATACCACCGGACAAATCGGCAGGCATTTTGTTGGCATGTTCCGGTCCGATAGCTACTAGTTTTAGTTTTATCATCACCAAGTCACGTATTGTACGCTCATTTAGCTTGCGTAACTCCCGTAAGGGAAGCGCGATGTTATCAAAGACAGTTAATGCACTAAATAACGCGCCTTGTTGGAATAAAACGCCAGAACGGTTACGTATCGTTTTCGATTGAGTGAAATTGAGGTTTTGTCTGGAGTAACCAAATAGGCGTACACTACCGTGAGTAGGTTTTTCTAACCCTAGCATTTGACGTAGCAATGTTGTTTTGCCACTACCTGATCCGCCTACTAATGTTAATACTTCGCCACGGTTAACACATAGATTAATATCATGGTGTACAACATGATCGCCAAATTGCGTATGTAGTGCTTCAACCTCAACAATGCAATTTTGGTTTTCCATTATTTTATACCAATCCCACATCAGAAAACATAATTGCGAAAACGGCATCAATAATAATAACCACAGTTATCGAAGTAACAACAGAAGAGGTTGTACCTATTCCAAGGCTTTCAGTGTTGGCTTTTATGCGTAGACCAAAATGGCAAGCGATAAGTGCTATAACTATACCGCAGACTACTCCTTTGCCAAGGCCTATCCATAAATTAGCTATTGGCACTGCATCCGGTAGAGCGCTGAGAAAATGTTGATAGCCGAGACCTAATTGTATTTCAGCGGAAATAATGCCACCTAATAGTGCCATAGCACTTGTCCATATAACTAGTAGTGGCATAGCTATAGCTAATCCGACAACTTTGGGAAAAACTAAGCGCTGACTATGTGAAATTCCCATTACTGTTAAAGCATCTAATTCTTGTGTTACTCGCATAACACCAAATTGTGCAGTCATTGAAGATCCTGAGCGTCCGGCAACTAATATAGCTGCAAGTAGTGGCCCTAATTCACGAATGATGCTCATACCAAGAATGTTGATGATAAAAATATCTGCGCCAAACATACGTAATTGCTGTGAAGAAAGATAGCTCAACACAACACCAATCAGAAAGCCAACTAAGGCTGTAATGCCAAGTGCTTGCGCACCTGTTCGATATAAATTGGCTGATATTTCTCTAAACGGTATGTAGACCGGGTGTTTGATAAAATAGATTGTGTCTAATAGCAGTTGGCCAATGAGGCTAATTAGGCCGAGTAGATTTTCCCATAATAAGAGTAATTTTTTTCCTAAAGCGATAATGACCCAAGATTTATGTCTTAGCGTTGTCTTTGGTAGTTGTATTGGTAGATTTTCCAGACGCTTGAACATCGTTTCATGTTCGGGTCGTATCTTCACGTTTGCTGGGCGGCTAGCCTGCCAAACTTGCCATAACATAGCAACGCTTGCCATATCCATTTGTTGGATGTCTGTTAAATCCCAGTGTATATCAGGGTTATTCATTCTATGTCGGGTAAGTTCACTGGATAAAGTATTAAATTTCGATTCAAGTGCGACCATTGTGAAATTGCCGGTTAGCTTAAGGCATGGCGCATTATTGTCAGTAACTAATTGATACCAACAAGTGATTTCTTTATCAGAATTACTCGTTAACATTTAACACGTAACCTTCTTCTTGGCGTGATATTAATCTTCAATTATTTAACTTAGAAAAAACATAGGTTTGTAATTGAATGAGAATTCAATAATGCATTGTGAGAGGAAGGGAATACAGGTTAGCTTTTTTGCAATTATTCAAACTAAGAAATATCATTTAGTCTGTGTAGTGCGTTTATAGAGCTTGCTAACACTTTTAATGCACACCTTATTCTGAATAATTATATCTTATCAGTGATTTTTAATAAAATTTAAACCGTATGTTAAGAAGGGAATGTGATTTATTCCGCTTGAGCCATTTCAGTACGTGCCAATGCTGGATTGGCAGCAAAATAGCGTTTAATACCAGAAAATAACGCTTCAGCCATTTTCTTTTGATAGGAATGGCTTCTTAATTTTTGTTCTTCACTAGGGTTGGTTAAAAATGCTGTTTCAACCAAAATAGATGGAATATCAGGTGACTTGAGTACATCAAAACCCGCTTGTTCTACAGTTTTTCGATGCAAGTGATTAATACCGCCAATTTCATTGAGGACATGTTCTGCAAGTTTTACACTATCATTGATAGTTGCATTTAATGATAAATCCAGTAGTAATTCTTTTATATCGGATGATTTAGTCATGATATCAACACCTCCCATAAGATCACTGTCAACACTGTTTGCTTTTTTAGCCAGCCAGCGTGCTGTTGTCGACGTTGCGCCTGTTTCCGAGAGGGTATAGACAGATGACCCGCGTGGATGTGTATTTTTACTGCCGTCTGCATGAATTGAAACAAATAAATCAGCATTAGCGTCGCGAGCCTTTGCACGGCGTTCAGATAAAGTAATGTAATAATCCCCTTTACGGGTCAATATTGCACGCATATAGGGTTCTCTATCAATTCTCGCTTTGAGTTTCTTAGCGATAGCCAGCGTTATATTTTTTTCATGGGTACCTTTGTTGCCAATTGCTCCAGGGTCTTTCCCGCCATGTCCAGGGTCTATGGCGATAGTAATGGTGCGTGGGGAAATTGGTTTGCGATTCTGAGCTGCATGATAGCTTTTTGTTAATTGTGGAGGATGTGTGTGAGTACTTGGCTTATCGCTGTCACGTTTATATATTTTTGCGATCAGCTGATCTAGACTGTTTAATTCAGAATGGGTGTTTGCAGCTTTTTCAGGTTGATAGATGTCCAATACTAATCGATGGCCAAAATTCTCTGTAGGTTCAATTGCAAAAGTGCGTGGAACCACTTGTTTTTTAAGATCAAATACAAGTCGTAAGACATTTGGTTTGAAACGGCCAATTCTAATTTTCTGTAAATAAGGGTCGGAGTCTTGAACTTTTGCAGGTAAATTTTCTAATATAGGCGTAAGCGCAACATTCACTAAATCAATAACAACTCGCCCAGGATTATTCAGCATACTTAGTTCGTACTGAATGGGTTGGTTAGATTCAAGGGTAATACGTGTATATTCAGGAGTTAAGCCAATTCTAGCGGCATTGACACTAGTTTCTTCTGCTAGAACTGGTTTGCAAAAAAGAAAAAAAAATGCTGAGATAAGGATGGTTGCTAGAAATCTTGGTGTTTTGGACATGACTACACTATCACATTTAGATGTGATTACGTAGGTATTGGGTTTTGCCATTGCATTAAACATCTTTTTCCTACCTCTGAGCCTGCATGTATATCAATTTTTCGGCCTGTTTCTATCATACTAAAATTAACCTTTAAATCTGCGGCTGGTAACAGTTTGCCTGCTTTTTCAGGCCACTCCACCAGGCAAATAGAGTTTGTATTAAAGTAATCTCTGAAACCTGCTTCTTCCCATTCAATTGGGTTGTTGAACCGATAAAAATCAAAGTGATAGAAGTATAACCTAGAAATTTTATAGATTTCAACTAAATTATATGTAGGGCTTTTGACGACATGTTCATATCCAAGACCGTGTAAAATACCACGCGTTAATGTAGTCTTACCTGTGCCAAGGTTTCCATATAAGTAAATGGTTAGGCCAGCGTGTAGAGTAGAAGCAATTTCTGCCCCAAATGCGAGTGTTGCAGATTCATCAGCTAGGTAGCGTGTGTAATTAAGTGCTATTACGGAATCAGTATGACAAGAACGTTGCAAGAAAACACCTCTAAAAATATTTTATCTGACTTTATTTCCCTAGCTGTTGTCATTAAAGCTTGGGGCAGGGAGCTTGGATTCCAAGACATACGTATTGCAGATGCCAATGCAGATATGTCAAAAGCTGAATCAGGCTTATTTAAATGGCTGGGTAAAGCATATCACGGTGAAATGGATTATATGGCAAAACATGGTACCAAGCGAACGCGCCCAGCGGAACTTGTTCAAGGTACGCAACGTGTGATATCAGTGCGTATGAATCATATGCCGCCACAAGTAAAAAAAAGCTGGGATGTGATTAATAAAGGTGAGCAGGCATTTATTTCACGTTATGCATTGGGACGAGACTACCATAAAGTTTTACGGTCACGTATGCAAAAGCTGGCAGATAAAATTACAACTGAAGTTGGGCAATTCAATTATCGTGTTTTCTCAGATAGTGCACCGGTAATGGAAGTTGAGTGGGCGCAGAAGTCTGGGTTAGGATGGCGTGGGAAGCATACATTGCTTCTTTCGCGTCAAGCAGGCTCTATGTTTTTTTTAGGAGAAATATATACTGACCTACCATTACCCATTGATGATCCGATAGGGAGTTACTGTGGAAGTTGTACAAAATGCATTGATGTTTGCCCAACTCAGGCTATTGTTGCGCCTTATCAGGTCGATGCCCGGCGGTGTATTTCTTATCTAACTATCGAATTGAAGGGAAGTATTCCAGAATCACTGAGACCTTTAATTGGCAACCGGATTTATGGATGTGATGATTGTCAGTTGATATGTCCTTGGAACAAATTTGCCAACATTACCTCGGAAAAAGATTTTCATGTGCGTCATGGCCTTGATAATGTCACGCTAATTGAATTATTTAATTGGCGAAAAGATGAATTTGAAACCAAACTAGCAGGTAGCCCTATTCGCCGTATTGGTTATGAACAGTGGTTACGCAATATTGCGGTAGGATTAGGTAATGCCTCATCTTCAAAGCAAATAAAACAAACATTACGGGCAAAGCTTGATATTGACTCAGCATTGGTGCGAGAGCATGTTCAGTGGGCGCTTGCGCAACAAGAAGGCAACAAAGAAACAACAAAAAAATAAACCCAGAGTGAGTA
>JAOULU010000415.1 GCA_029881855.1 Nitrosomonas sp.
TTGCAAAATCCTCACCTACACCTTCCTTTAGGACTTGGCCAAATTCTTTATAAAAAGTCTTAAATTTTTCTTTACCTTCTTCTGCATCGTCTTTAGCTAAGTCTTCAATCAATCCCAATACTTTCTTGACCGCACCGGCTCTAATCGTTTCAATATCCCTTGATTCTTGTAGAATTTCACGCGACACATTGAGAGGCAAATTATTTGAATCAATCACCCCACGCACAAAACGAAGATAATTCGGCATTAACTTCTCAGCATCATCCATAATAAACACACGCTGCACATATAATTTAATACCATGGCGATGTTCGCGGTCAAACAAGTCAAATGGTGCGCGTGAAGGAATATAAAGTAATTGGGTATATTCTTGAGTACCTTCTACTCGTGCATGTAAATAAGCTAACGGTGGCTCAAAGTCATGAGCAACATGCTTATAGAATTCATTATACTGTTCGGCCGTAATATCTTTTTTTGCTCGTGCCCATAATGCATTAGCCTGGTTGATAGTCTCATCTTCATCTGTAATCTTATTTTTATTATCTTCTTGCGACCATTCTTCCTTCTTCATTAATATGGGCAAAGTAATATGATCAGAATATTTACGAATGATATTTCGAATCCTCATACCACTGAGAAATTCGTCTTCATTTTCTCGTAAATGCAGGATTATCTCAGTACCACGCTTTTCTTTTTCAACAGTCTCTAATGTGTAATCACCTTCACCACTAGATTCCCAACGAACACCATGTTCAGTCGTTAATCCAGCACGCCTTGTAATTAATGTCACCTTATCAGCAATAATGAACGCAGAGTAAAACCCAACGCCAAATTGGCCAATTAGATTCGCATCTTTAACCTGATCACCTGTTAATGAATCAAAAAACTCCCGAGTACCCGATTTTGCGATGGTACCAATATGATCAATAACTTCCTGTCTTGACATACCAATCCCATTATCAGCAATCGTGACCGTACGTTCTGTCTCATCGTAACTTATTCGAATATTAAGATCAGAATCAGCCTCATATAAGGCTGCATCTGTTAATCCTTCAAACCGTAGCTTATCCGCTGCATCTGATGCGTTAGAAATCAGTTCACGTAAGAAAATTTCTTTGTTGCTGTACAAAGAATGAATCATCAACTTTAAAAGTTGTTTGGCTTCCGCCTGGAAACTCATTTGTTCTTTTTTTGTTTCAGCTTGCACGGCTCTCTCCTTTATAAAAACAGGTGTTTTATATTGGGGTATAACCAAGAAATTCAAGTGAGTTTAACTAATCATTTGTTCAAATGATTGATCGAAGAGCAAACAAAAAACCTTAACCCTAACGACAAATGTTAATTGAGATGGTCAATGAAGTATCTAGAAACTATTATCGCTTGTCCTAAACAGCAATAGATACCGAATGAAGAAGAGGTGTTATGCATGATTCATACGAGGATACTTAATGCAATATCCTCGTATCTAAATCACATTGAGTTTTGGATGGCGTAAAGACTTAGTCCCATCAAGGCTTGCGGGAAAATGCCTAAA
>JAOULU010000416.1 GCA_029881855.1 Nitrosomonas sp.
CTGCCACCGCGCCAACAATAGTAATCAGACTTATTGTCAATAAAATCCAGTGCATACGTTGAATTCTGGCTAATTTCTTTTTCGGATCTATCTGCGTGTGGGGTTCTTGCTGACGGCGTCGCGCACGCGGCTCCAGCATAAATAACATTAGAGTAAAAATCAACCAAATAAAAACCATGGTATGCATCCACCAGTAGTGCCATTCAGTGAAGCGATGCCAAGCATTAAGCACATAAACCATATAAAAGCCACTTAAACCAACTAGCAGCGTGGTGTAACGCGCTTGCGCGGCAAATCTGTGCCGGAATCGATCAAAAAAAGCCAGCCCTTCAGATACTGGATTCATCCGTGCCACCATTGGCAGCAACACTGTGGTAACCATGGCGACACCGCCAATCCACAAAACCACACCCAATACATGGAGTGCTCTGGCTAAAGCAAATTCATCCATATGGATTTTTCTAACAGTTTAAACAAGCCAATCATTTTTAATCTCTCTGGTGCCTGCAGCCTATTAGGTATGAGTTACTCATCAGCAGAAGCCCATGCCATTGCTTCATCATAATCACTGAACCCCGAGACCCCGGCATTAATGAAAAGATTAGACACCCAGGCACTCCATGCTTGCCATTGGTCATCGGTTACTACCGCCACTCGATTAAACTCGCTGCCATGCTCATGCATAAATTTAATCTCTTCCCATGCCACATCAACGGTGTAATCCAACATATCTCGCAGGTCGAACAATACATTTACTTTTCCGTCAAAATGCTGTTTATAAAGAACCTGATCCTCAAATTCTTTGTAGTCTTTCAATGTAAATTCGCCAATTACTGCAACAATGATCAGATTGTCACTTTTCTGAATATTAATCATGACTTCGCCTTAAATGATAATAAGTTAATCATATCCCGAATGTTTTATCAATGTCACGTAACCATATAGATTTATTGTTCCAGTCTTATAGAAGCTATTTAAATTGCGTAAATATTTTGTTTTTTTAGGATAATAAGAAAGAAATAAGTCAAGTATTGGCTTAGTAACTTGAATAGTTAACGGGATAAACAATTGAAAAACAATAAGATGGCTTCTGTGAAGAAAGATGAAACGAAAAGGTCGCAGGTTAGCTATAATAGGTAAGTCTGCAATAAAATAAATAAAAGAACGTCAGAATGTTAAAAATCACGCTAATCAATTAAACAAGAGAGTACTTTAATGAATGCGAATCAAAACACATGTAAAATCCGCTGGGCATACTTGATGCCAATTGCCGCACTCGTCATTGGTCTGACTGCTTGTGATAGTGCTACCGACAGCGGTACCAGTACCAGTACTAGCGCAGCCGCTAGAGAAATGCCTACAGGTTCAGCTACGGGCGTGTTGATGATGAATGCACCGATCTCTGGTATCTCCTATGCCGTATCATCCGGTGCGTCTGGTACAACCAATGATGAAGGCACTTTTGATTTTACGTATGGCGACACCATCGAATTCAAGATTGGTGGTTTAACATTAGGCAATATCC
>JAOULU010000417.1 GCA_029881855.1 Nitrosomonas sp.
ACCTTCTTTACGAGCTTTCATAAACAACTCATAAAGCAAAGCCAATAAGTCCATATACATACGTTTGGTATAAGGTGAGCCTTTAATCAGCAGCGGGATGTTACCAAAAATAGTTTTGATGACCTTGGGTGGGTTACCAATAATCAATCCACCCAGTGCACCTCCGGCAATTATCACCAATTCCGGTGGATGCCATAAAGCCGCGAGTTGTCCATTGGCCATTATAAAACCACCGAACACGCAAATTATGACCATTAATGCGCCAAGTATGATATTCATGGAATATGCGTTTCCCTATTACGTCTTAAAGGTAAAATGATTCCTTCTCAGGCCATATCGACAGGAATGGGTTTAATCTTGAATCTAAGTGTGTGGAAAACAGGCGAGAAAGTGCTTAATAGGAGCACAAATTATAGCTTTGTTTTTAGCGAAAATGTTATGGCAAAATAGAAAGCAGTATCGAAATAGCTCTCGCCCTAGCAATCCCATGTCATGGGATTACCAATGCGTTTAGTTCGCATACTAAAGTGATATTTATTAATAGTGCGCAGGTAAGCGTTCGTTTATAACAATTTGCCTGCGGTTATAACTAATATAGCCTCCCACGGATAAATCCTTCATAATTTTTGCGACCATTTCCCGAGATGCGCCTACACGATCAGCAATATCTTGTTGCGTGAGTTTTTCATCAATGCTCAAACAACCATCATGGTTATGCGCCAAACTTAATAAGGTTTTGGCAACCCGACCATATACGTCAAGTAAAGCTAATGTTTTTACATTGTCAGTTAAGCTGCGCACACGCGAAACTAGGCTACTGAGTAAGTTATGCATTAGCTCCGGGTATTCATCCATTAAAGCCTTGAAATCATCTCTATGCAAAACCAGAAATGCTGACTTTTCTGTCGTCATCACCGATGCAGAGCGTTTTTCATTGTCAATCAATGCTAATTCGCCGAAGTATTCATACGGTCCATGGACATTTAGGATCAATTCTTTGCCCGTTTCGTCACATAAAAAGGCTTTGACTTTGCCTTCTTTGATAATATAAAGCGCATCAGAATCATCGCCCTCGTTTAATATCACGGTATTCTTGCGTATCGATCGATGACTGCAACGCTCTTCAATGGCGTCAATGACATCATCACTCAAACCTTGAAAAATGGGTACGTGCGATAAAACTGATTCGGCAACTAACATGGCATCCATCCCTTTACTTGAAATAACTTTACTGCGTGCAAAATATAACCTATATTCGAAAACGCTGTCTAGTAGACCAAATAGGTTATAATGCTTTGTAACTAAAAACATTTCCATAGAATAATGAAAAAACATTTCAAATTTATTTTGCTATTGTTTGTGATTAGTCTTTTTGGACTAATACAATTTCTTATATTCGATGAAAACGACTGGCATAAAAATTTCCTTCTTAGTCACTATTTCCAACAACGTGGACCTATTCCGCCACCGAATGATATTGTTGTAATAGCTATTAATGAACGTAGCGCCAATCAATTAG
>JAOULU010000107.1 GCA_029881855.1 Nitrosomonas sp.
TCAGGATGTATTCTTTTGTGATGATGATTACATTTTTTATCTTCAAGTTTAGAGGACACATTATTTAATTATCTGGTGACAGTCCGGTGGCCGTGATCAAACAGGCGTCACCAACTGCCCCGATACAAGTCTACATGATCCATGCTGATCATCTGAATACGCCAAGAATTATCGTAGACTCAAATTGAATAGTAGTAGTGCACGATCAGTGACCGACACCTTTTTACGCTATTGACGGGGGCGGGCTAATGGGTGACCCCTTGATTTATCATTGGCAGAATAAACACAGAGGTCACAGAGATCACGGAGAAATGTTTAGCTCATTAATACCTCAGTAAGTAAGTGGGAGTTCTGAGGACACAATACTAATTAATGCCATCATTCTTTAATGACAAAACGACTAGCGAAAAGAAATTTTAAAGACATGTGACATATCACCCAGAAATTAAGTATCGTGCCCCCAGATTCCCTATTGATTTTTGGTTGCAGGCTGTTACAGTTGGTAATAATCTTTAAAAAATCATACGGTAGATGAAAATATGGAACAAAGTAACGCCAGAAAATCGAATCTGACCTGGGATGAAAAGATTGTTTTCTTAGTACCATTTTTTTTGCCATGTTTTATTGCGCTCGGACTGGGTGTGGAATCACTGAATGATCACTATGAAGTGCCTTATGGAGATTTTCGGGATGTGGCGCATTGGTTTGACCCGGTTTTCTTTCAATATTCCTTAACCCTGTGGTTGATTGCGGTATTGGTTGTGCCAACCTTTGCCTCGTCTTATTTACGTTTGATGATGGTGAGGAAAGAAAGACGATTATTGCGTGAAATTCCAGAGCGTTATCATCAGAAAGTACATCAAAGAATAGAACACAGAACCTCTTTCCACAGCTATTGGGGGAGTGTTATATGTACGACAGTTGTGGTTATCCTAGGCGCATCGATTATTTTATTGTTTAAGCCAGTTTTATCAGCAGAAGAATCTGGTGTAAATTTTAGCCGTGGCGCTAATTTCCTTATGATGGGGCCTTATATCGAACTGCTAGGGAAAAATACCGAAGATTTTTATTCACATTTGATTCGCAGCCTCACCGCTTTTCAGTTTGGTTTTTTGGGCGCATATGTCTATTTTATTGGCTCGTTAACCCGCTCATATTTTACCTTAGACTTGACGTCGCATACTTTTGTTGATGGAACCATTCGAATGGTCGTCGCAAGTCTCCTTGCTTTGGTACTTTCTTTTGCCCTTTTTGGCAGTATTGAATCGACAGATATCGTGCATGGGTCTCCCACACATACTCAGGAAAATTTAGCCAGTGATACAGCATCAGTTGCAGATAAACATGAATCTGATCAAACTATTTTAGCTAATGTCGTTGAGAATGATGTGTTGTCAGCCAAGCTTTTAAGTATGCTTCCTTTGATCAGTTTTTTCTTCGGTTTTTATCCGAAACGTGCATTAATGGCCATTGAGCGTATTGCGCTGAAAGTTGTTAAGAAAATGCCCGGTAAAAGTTATCGCTCATTACCATTGTCAATACTTTCTGGCATGAGTTATTCACATGAATTAAGGCTTACTCGTGAAGGTTTTGACAACATAGAAAATTTGAGTAAGGCAGAACCAGTTGATCTTGCTATACGTACCTATTTTAGCTATGACCAGTCAAAGCAATGGATTGGTGAAAGCTGGCTAGCGATGCATTTGCGAGAAGATTATCCACACTTTGTTATATGCACGGGCATTCTCAGTCGTGAAGATTTGCAGTATTTTCTATCAAAATATGGCGCCGAACAAGATGAAGGCATTGATTTGCTGGTGCCTGGATTAGTGACTAAGTCGATTACAGCGCATCAGTGGAAAGCCAGACTAACAGTTCTCAAAATACTGTTGGAAACGGCGTCAGTGTAAAGAAAATAAGCATCCTATTGCCTTGGTTATAGCAGCAATTTAATCGCTTTGTGACTCAATCTCGGCAATTCTTTCGTCTAGCAGATCAAAGGGTCAGCTAACATGATTACTAAGCTAAGTCATTGTATTCTATATTCATCGCAAGTTTACCAAGAATAGTTTTCCCTAATCAGCCTTGAACCCGAGAAAGTTATTGGTTTTCTAACGGTCACCCTATTTTTCTACATCGTTGGCTATATTATCAGTCGACTGCTATAATGTCGCCCCCATTGCATCAACTAACCGCTTATTTTTGAGGAATTTTTATGTCTCGCCCTATTCGCAATATCGCTATTATTGCTCACGTTGACCACGGCAAAACCACGTTGGTGGATAAGCTTTTACACCAAGCCGGCACTTTTGCTGCACATCAGCAGGTTTCTGAGCGTGTAATGGATTCAAACGATATTGAACGAGAGCGCGGGATTACTATACTATCCAAAAACTGCGCGATTGATTATGAAGACATTCATATCAATATTGTCGACACCCCAGGCCACGCGGATTTTGGTGGCGAAGTGGAGCGTGTTTTATCTATGGTTGACGGTGTATTACTGCTGGTTGATGCTGTAGAAGGCCCTATGCCGCAAACTCGTTTTGTGACCAAAAAAGCGTTAGCTTTGGGTTTACGACCTATTGTTGTGGTCAACAAAATTGACCGGCCTGGTGCTCGCCCTGATTGGGTGGTTGATCAAACATTCGATTTGTTTGATAAATTAGGCGCTAATGATGAACAACTTGATTTTCCCGTGGTTTATGCTTCAGCTTTAAATGGTTTTGCCATGCTGGATCTAGAAAAACCCAGCAAAGATATGCGCCCATTGCTCGATACCATCATAAAGCAGGTGCAAGCGCCTGAGGGCAACCCTGATGAGCCACTGCAATTACAAATCAGTGCATTAGATTATTCTAGTTTTGTCGGTCGTATTGGCGTGGGCCGTATCCGTCGTGGACGTTTGAAACCCGCGCAAGATGTGATGGTACTAACAGGGGATAAAACACCTAAGAAAGCGCGCGTCAATCAAGTGCTCGGTTTTAATGGCCTGGAACGTGTTCAAATGACTGAAGCATTAGCTGGCGATATTGTGTTAATTAATGGCATTGAAGAACTCAGTATTGGCACCACCATCGCTGATATTAACGAGCCTGAAGCGTTGCCTATTTATGCTGTTGACGAACCCACATTAACCATGACTTTCCAGGTCAATACCTCGCCATTTGCTGGACAGGAAGGTAAATTTATTACCAGCCGCCAGTTGCGTGAACGTTTAGAAAAAGAATTGCTAACCAATGTTGCCATGCGCCTGGAAAATACGAAAGATACGGATTCTTTCCTGGTTTCTGGACGCGGAGAATTGCACCTCACTATTTTATTAGAAAATATGCGGCGCGAAGGTTATGAATTGGCGGTGTCACGCCCACATGTTGTAATTCGTGAAATTGATGGTGTTAAATGCGAGCCCTTTGAAATGCTCACCGTTGATGTTGAAGAAGCTAACCAGGGCGCTGTGATGGAAGCATTAGGTTCACGTCGTGGTGATCTACAAAACATGGTGTCTGATTCAAAAGGCCGAACCCGTCTTGATTACCGTATTCCAGCACGTGGTTTGATTGGTTTTCAGTCTGAATTTATGACCATGACGCGGGGTACGGGTCTAATGAGTCATGTATTCGATGAATTTGGGCCCATACAATCAGAGATTCCACCACGTAGAAATGGTGTTTTAATTTCTGCCGAAAAAGGCGAGGCTGTTGCTTATGCATTATGGAAATTGCAAGAACGTGGCCGTATGTTTGTTAGCCCAGGGGATCGTTTATACGAAGGTATGGTGATTGGTATTCACAGCCGTGATAATGATTTGGTTGTTAACCCAATTAAAGGTAAACAGCTTACAAATATCCGTGCCTCGGGAACGGACGAAGCGGTTACATTAACACCACCCATTCAATTGACACTGGAATCAGCGATTGAATTTATTGCAGACGATGAATTGGTTGAAATAACGCCACAAAATATTCGTATCCGTAAGCGCTTGTTGCTAGAACATGAGCGTAAACGTGCTTCTCGTGTTGCTGCATAATTTCTAACGCCACCAACACAAAATAGTGATGGTGGCGTGATTGTGATACAAGTCATAAATATAGAACGCTACCACCAAAAACTAAACATCAATATTTGTAGCTCTAAGCGCATTATTCTCAATAAATACTCGGCGTGGCTCAACCACATCACCCATTAATGTTGTGAATATTTCATCTGTATGGATGCTGTCTTCAATCTGGACGCGCAGTAAAATACGAGCTTCCGGATCCATCGTAGTTTCCCACAATTGGTTTGGATTCATTTCACCCAAACCTTTATAGCGCTGAACATTCAAGCCTTTTTTGGCTTCTTCTAATAACCATGCAAGCACTTGCTTAAAATCACTGGTTGCTTCTGTTTTCTCACCACGTTTTATATAAGCACCGTTACTTAGCAAACCGTCAAAGACCTGAGCGGTTTTCTGAATTTGAGCATAGTCACCACTGTGTAAAAAATCTTGGTCGAGATAGCTCGTGTAAATATTACCGTGTGAAAGACGCATTATTTTTAAACGATAGCGCTCGTTTATTTCATCATATTCCGCACTAATCTCAATATCTTTTACACGCACTGCAAGGCGTGTCGCGCTTTCTTTAGCGGTTGTTTCATTGCTTAAATCGACATCGGGCTGCTTAAGTAGCGCATGCATAACATTGCTATCAATTAATTGGCTCATGCGTTCAATAACAGCTTCTGCCAAAATATATTCATTTACAATTTTTTCTAATGTTTTGCCTGTCAACGGTGGGTTTTTGTCATCAGTATAAAGCTCAGCATCTGTCAACGCTAATCCCAACATATATTGCTTAAGTTCATAGTCATCTTTGACATAACGCTCTTTCTTACCGTGTTTTATTTTATATAACGGTGGTTGGGCAATATAAACATGGCCTCTCTCAATTAATTCTGGCATTTGCCGGTAGAAAAAGGTTAATAATAAAGTGCGGATATGAGAACCATCCACATCCGCATCAGTCATGATAATAATACGATGATAGCGAAGTTTTTCAGGATTATATTCATCCTTTCCTATGCCTGTTCCTAATGCAGTTATGAGCGAAATAATTTCCTGGGAAGAAATTATTTTATCAAAACGGGATTTTTCAACATTCAGAATTTTGCCCTTTAAAGGCATAATTGCTTGAAATTTTCGGTCACGTCCTTGCTTAGCAGAACCCCCCGCAGAATCTCCCTCCACCAAGTAGAGTTCGCATAATTCAGGGTTTTTCTCCTGGCAATCCGCCAGTTTGCCAGGTAAGCCCATGCTATCTAATACGCCTTTTCGTCTCGTCAGTTCACGTGCTTTTCGTGCAGCTTCACGTGCTCTAGCAGCTTCCATGATTTTATTGCAGATTGTCTTAGCATCAATTGGGTTTTCCAGTAAAAACTCTGATAGCTTATGTGACACAATTTCTTCAACTACTGGACGAACTTCCGAAGAAACCAGTTTCTCCTTAGTTTGTGAGGAAAACTTAGGCTCAAACAATTTTACAGACAATACGCAGGATAAACCTTCGCGCATATCATCACCGGCAGTTTCAACTTTTACTTTTTTAGCCGTATCGTTCCTTTCCATATAATTATTCAGTGTACGCGTCATAGCTGCACGCAAACCTGTTAAGTGTGCCCCACCATCCTTTTGCGGAATATTGTTGGTAAAACATAGCACCTGTTCACTATAACTGTCACTCCATTGCATGGAAACTTCTACGGAAATATCTTCTTTTATTCCAGCTGCATAAAAAATGTTGGAATGTATAACTGATTTGGTCCGATTAATATATTCAACAAAATTCCTGATACCGCCAGAAAAAGCAAAATTTTCTTCTTTTCCACTACGTTGATCAATGAGATGAATTTTTACACCATTGTTGAGAAAAGAAAGTTCTCGTAATCGTTTAGCAAAAATTTCATAGTGATACTCAACTTTACCAAAAATTTCTTTACTGGCTAGAAAATGAACCTCCGTACCATGCCGCTCTGCATTACCAGTGATTTCTAACGGTTTAACAC
>JAOULU010000108.1 GCA_029881855.1 Nitrosomonas sp.
CGAAAATTCAGAAACTACTTGTTGTAGTTTTAAACGTTTACCATCAGGCCATAAGGATTCAGCCAACCATGCACCGGTATCCATAAGTGCAATGTCATGTGCAATAATTGGCGCTATACTAGGCCGTAATATTTTTACGGCAACCTCAGTACCATCATGCAAGACTGCAAAATGAACTTGTGCAACAGAAGCGCTGGCAATGGGTTTCTCATCAAAGGACAAGAAAATTTCGTCAACTTTTTTGTTGTAAACTTTTTCAAGTGTTTCTATAGCTATTTTAGTAGAAAAAGGAGGAACCTGATCTTGAAGTTTGGCTAATTCATCTGCGATATCCTGTGGCAGAAGATCACGACGTGTCGATAACATTTGACCAAATTTTATAAAAATTGGTCCTAAGGTTTCCATTGCCATACGCAGTCGCTCACCTCGCGACCGATCAAGATTGCGCCAAAATGTTAGCCATTTTATAGGGGCTCTTAATATACGTAGACGACCGTGACTAAGGAAGAATTCATCAAGTCCAAATCGGAAAGCAACGGATTGTATTTTAAGAAGACGGAATATGCGCATTGATTGTATGATTTAGTGGCATAGCATTCAGTAATGACGTGTTAAAAGTAAGAACAGTGTATTAATCCTGATATAACGGACTATCTAGATTAATAATAAATAATTCGTGATAATTGATTATTAAAGCGAGACCTTCTGATTTAAGTGTTGTATTCTTTTGTCGAGTTGGTCAACATCGTCCTTAATCTTTTTAACTTTTTGAATATAGTTATTAATATGAGTTGATTTCGTTAACATAGGTTGCTCTTCTAGCCAGTATTCTATTAACGCTTCAGATAAATTATGAATACTGTTAGCATGCCATTGAATGGTGTGTTCACCTGCTTGTGTTAATCGATGAGCGGGTATGTCGCCAATAATTTTACTCAGATCCTGTTCAACATTTAGATTAATGTTTTTGCAAATATCTATTAAGTCTTCTGCAAATTTGATATCTCCGTCTTTTTCTATAGACGCATAGGCACACTCATCATGTGCTAACAATCCGGGGAGGATACCAGGGGATATCGAAATTGTGGTATCTATTTCATTTTGTTTCGATGTCTTTTGTAGTTCACCACTTTCTAAGATGATCAGATTCAATTCAAATAATGGGAATACTTGAATACAGAGTGTTTTGCCGCTGTATGATTGTAATCGCCTACAAGCCCAACTTTCGCCACGCAAAATACGGTTAATAGGTGTTAGCGCAAAAGATTTAAACATGGTAGCTTTATGGAAAGAAATAGATATTTTTAATAATTGAAAGAAATATATATAAAATTTTAAGCAAAAGAATTAATATTTATGGAATAACAAAAGTATTATTTTCTTCAATCCAAGAATACTCATAGAATGGAGAGTATAGCACTTTAAATTAGAACAATAATATGACTCTCTTTGCTTTTATTGCTGTTGGTGTTGGTGCAGCTATTGGTGCCTGGATGCGTTGGGGACTTGGGTTGTGGCTTAATGCTTTACTGCCAAATCTACAGATTGGTACCTTAACAGCGAATCTGATTGGCGGTTATCTGGTTGGCATTTCGCTAGCTTTTTTTATACAGTATCCTGGGTTATCTCCTGAGTGGCGACTACTCATCATCACAGGATTTCTTGGTGGGTTAACAACATTTTCTACTTTCTCAATTGAAATAGTTTCTCTTTTATCTCGCGAGCAATACACCTGGGCAGCGCTAGTTATTGTGACCCATCTGGGTGGTTCAATACTTATGACAATATTAGGACTACAATCATTCAAGTGGTTGCAGTCGTTATCATGATGGACCGGTTATTTTTGATGATAATTAATACTGTGATAACCGATGTCGTCTCGCATTTGGGAGCCATTGAAAGAGATTTGGTTAGCCAGAGAATAAGCGTGTTGCTGTGCGAGATTGATATTATCTCCCAAAGCAGTAATACATAAAACACGACCTCCGGAAGTAATGATTTCCTTGTCATCTAGACCTCCAAAAGCTGTCCCTGAGTGGAAAATGTGATAATTATCACTTTGCTGTTGGTTATGTAAATTAAGAAGGCCATGAATAACATCACCTTTTCTGGGTTGCTCTGGATAACCCTGAGCGGCCATGATAATACCAAGTGCTGTACGATGATCCCAATCGGCTTCAACTTTGTTTAATGTACCATTTAATGCATGTTCTATTAAGATAGATAGATCACTTTTTAAACGTAACATTATCGGTTGTGTTTCTGGGTCGCCCATACGACAATTGAACTCTAGCACCTTAATATCTTGGTCATTAGGAGTAATTATTAAGCCGGCATAAAGAAAACCGGTATAGTTTGAGTTTTCTTGTTTCATCCCCTGGATTACAGGGTTGATAACTTCGCGTAAGATTTTGGCATGTAATTCTGGGGTGATAAAAGGTGTTGGTGAATAGGCACCCATGCCACCAGTATTCGGTCCCAAATCACCATTACTTAGACGCTTATGGTCTTGACTGGTGGCAAGCGGCAGGACATGTTTTCCATCAGTCATGACAATAAAACTAATTTCGATACCTTCTAGGAATTTTTCAATAATAATCTCTGATCCTGCACTGCCATATTGTTTGTCAACCAAAAACATGTCAACAGCATCATGAGCCATCTTAGCTGATTGGGCAACGATAACACCTTTCCCAGCCGCTAAACCATCTGCTTTGATGACAATTGGTGCGCCTATCTTATCGATATATCGATGTGCCAGTTCTGCATTTTTAAAGCTCGCAAAGTCAGCCGTTGGAATTTTGTGTCGCTGCATAAATTCTTTGGCAAATGTTTTTGAGATTTCAAGCTGTGCAGCTTTTTGTGTGGGCCCAAAGATCTTTAAATTAGCAGCCTTAAAGGCATCAACAATACCTTCTGCTAGCGGCGCTTCTGGTCCAACAACAGTAAACGTAATGTTCTCTTCTTGAGCAAATTGGATTAAGTCTGGAATTGCCGTAAGAGGGATATTTTCTAGGCCTTCTTCATGTGCGGTACCAGCATTTCCCGGGGCAACAAAAACATGGTGTACACGCGGTGATTGAAATAGTTTCCATGCCAGAGCATGTTCTCTTCCGCCACCACCAATGACAAGTAATTTCATAGCTTAATTTTTTTAGTGTCTGAAGTGACGGATATTTGTAAAGACCATGGTAATGCCTTGTTCATCTGCAGCGGCGATGACTTCCTCATCGCGAATACTACCACCAGGCTGAATTACAGCCTTAGCACCAGATTCAACAACAATATCTAATCCGTCTCGAAATGGGAAGAAAGCATCAGAAGCAACAACAGATCCGGTAAGATTAAGTGCAGCATGTTGTGCTTTAATGGATGCAATTCTTGCACTGTCAATACGACTCATTTGACCCGCACCTATGCCAAGCGTTTGTCCATTATGACAAAAGACAATAGCATTTGATTTTACAAATTTTGCGACGCGCCAGGCAAATAGAAAGTCTTTTAACTGTTGAGGTGTCGGTTGAAGTTTGGTAACAACTTTAAGGTCTGCAGTAGTAATTGGGCAGTTATCGGGTGATTGTACTAATAATCCACCACCAATGCGCTTCAAATCATACTGATGGGTTTGGCGTATCAAAGGTAACATCAATACCCGTACATTCTTCTTTTTAGCCAGTACTTGCTTAGCCTCATTTGTGATTTCCGGGGCAATAATGACTTCAACAAATTGTTGAATGATTGCTTCAGCAGTTGCTTGATCAAGGCAATGATTAAAAGCGATTATGCCACCAAATGCAGAGGTAGAGTCAGTTGCCAGGGCAAGCTGATAGGCATTCAGTGAATTATCGGCTATTGCGACACCGCATGGATTGGCATGTTTAACAATGACGCAAGCAGGTTCATCAAAAGATTTAACGCATTCCCAGGCGGCATCTGTATCAGCAATATTATTAAATGAAAGTTCTTTCCCTTGTAGTTGTTTATAGCAGGCAAGACTGCCTGGTGTTGTACTGTTATCACGGTAAAATGCGGCTTCTTGGTGTGGATTCTCACCATAGCGTAAATTTTGCACAAGACTGAAATTTAAATTAAGTGATTCAGGAAAAGGTTTACGCTTATTTTCAGTATCTAATGCAGTTAGATAATTACTGATTGCACTATCATAAGATGCAGTGTGAGAGAAAGCTTTTTGAGCAAACTTGAATCGATTGTTTGATCCTACGGTGCCATTATTGTTTTTTAACTCGTTTATTATCAATGTGTAATCATCAGGATCTGTCACAACGGTAACTTTTTGATAGTTTTTTGCCGCTGCCCTCACCATTGTCGGGCCACCAATGTCAATGTTCTCAATGGCCTCTTCAAGGCTACAATTTGACTTTGCAACAGTTTGACTAAAAGGATAAAGGTTGACGATAACCAATTCTATATCCGCAATTGCGGCTTCTTGCATGGCTTGAGTATGCTCAGGCAAATCATTTCGCGCTAAAATACCAGCATGTATTTTCGGGTGTAATGTTTTAACACGACCATCTAGCATTTCTGGGAAACCTGTGTAGTCACTAACTTCAATTACCGTAATTCCAGCACCTTGTAATAATTTAGCAGTGCCACCTGTAGAGATAATTGTGATACCTAGCCGGTTGAGTTCTTGTGCCAGTTCTATAATACCTGTTTTGTCTGAAACGCTGATGAGCGCATGCTTGATGGTCATTCAATTGCCTTATTTAATTTGATATTGTTGCATTTTGTTACGAAGGGTGTTGCGATTGATGCCAAGTAATCCTGCAGCCTGAGTTTGATTGCCCTTAGTATGTTGCATGACTGCTTCAATCAAAGGCTTTTCTACACTATGTATAACCATTTCATAGATATGGCAGGGTTTTTCACCATCTAAGTCATGTAAATATTTACCAATTGCCTTGCGTACACAGGTTGCAATTTCATTGTCGTTTGATGCATTCATTCAACAGCTACCCCCTCATTTTGACTATATCTTAAACGTGGATAATGATTAGCTAGGTTAGTGAAGAACCAGTTAGTTTCTGATATCTGTTGCTCACTGGTTAGCAATTGGTTCATGCTTTGCCGAAAACTTGCAGAACCAGCAAGACCTTTGGTATACCAAGAGATATGTTTACGAGCGATGCGAACACCGGTGTATTCACCATAGAAATCATAGAGGTCGTATAAATGCTCGATGAGAATACGATGGATTTCTGTAACTTCTGGTGAGGGTAAATGTTCACCGGTGGAGAGATAGTGTGTAATCTCACGGAATATCCAAGGCCTGCCTTGTGCAGCGCGCCCTATCATAATGGCATCAGCTTTTGTGATCTCTAGAATATGTTTGGCTTTTTCTGGCGTTGTAATATCTCCATTAGCAATGACAGGAATTTTAATGGCATCTTTAACTGAAGTAATGGTTTCGTATTCCGCCTCTCCACGATAAGCGCAAGCACGCGTGCGTCCATGAATCGCTAATGCTTGTATGCCTGCATTTTCGGCAATTCGTGCAATAGTTAAGGCATTCTTATGCTCTTTATCCCATCCCGTTCTAATTTTAAGCGTGACGGGGATATCAACAGCCTTAACAACGGAATCGAGGATCTTACCAACCAGTTTTTCATCTTGCAATAAAGCCGAGCCAGCCATTACATTGCAGATTTTTTTGGCAGGGCACCCCATATTAATATCTATAATTTGTGCTCCGCGGTCCCGATTGTATTGTGCAGCAGTGGCTAACATTAGTGGGTCCGCACCCGCAATTTGAACCGAAATAGGGGAAACCTCACCATCATGATTGGTGCGGCGCTGGGTTTTTTTAGAGCCATATAATAAAGAATTACTAGATACCATTTCAGAGACAGCCATACCTGCACCTAGATTCTTACAAAGCTGACGAAATGGGCGATCGGTTACACCTGCCATGGGTGCCACAATTAAATTATTCTTTAGTGTATGGATACCTATTTGCATAATTGCCTGGTTTTATATGCGCTAATAAATGAAATACGGGTAACTATT
>JAOULU010000418.1 GCA_029881855.1 Nitrosomonas sp.
GCATAATAGCTCTATTTCAGGTGCTGAAGTGGGTTGTCAAGGTGAAGTTGGCTCCGCCTCTGCCATGGCTGCTGCTGGTTTATGTGCAATACAAGGTGGCACAACTGAACAAATAGAAAATGCTGCTGAAATAGCATTAGAACACCACCTTGGTATGACCTGCGACCCAGTCGGTAGTCTAGTCCAAGTGCCGTGTATCGAGCGCAATGGATTTGGTGCCATTAAAGCCTATACTGCCGCTTCTTTAGCCATGCGTGGAGACGGCCAGCACTTCATGTCTCTGGACAATTGTATTGCTGCAATGAAACAAACTGGGTTGGAAATGTCGGTAAAATACAAAGAAACATCATTAGGTGGTTTAGCTGTCAGCATAACCGAGTGTTAATAATTAATGAAGATACTATTTGTCGCGGTTTACTTTACCAACCAGTCGACGCATGGTACGGGCTATTAAAAAAACCCCTAGCACAACCACAGGAATAGCCATGCCGGTTATCAAATCAACATTAATGTCCATCCCTGAGGCTTTACCAGCTTTTAATCCATAACCCAAGATACCCAATAAATAGTAGCTCAACACCACGACCGATAAACCTTCAACGGTCTCTTGCAACCGTAATTGCATATGCGCACGCCGATCCATTGATTTCAATAAATCTCGGATTTGTGCCTCCATAGAAATATCAACACGTGTACGAAGCAGCGCAGATGCACGAGCAACACGCAAAGAAAGTGTTTCCAGCTTAGAATGGACTATATCACACGTACTCATCGCGGATGACAAATGTTGCTCCATAAATTCCTGCAACATTTGCAACCCCTCAATACGCTCTTCCCGTAGTTCAGAAATACGCAATTTCACAATGTCGTAATATACCTTTGAAGCATTAAATCTATGGTTTGTTTGTGCGGATATGCGCTCAATATCAGAGGATAGTTTGGTTAAGCCGTCTAAGAGTTGTTGCTCATCCTCAACACTATCCAAATTTTTATTGCTAGCTGTCAGCTCTACTAAACGCTGATCAAAATGAGCCAATTGTGGAACCATCTGACGTATCTTTGGCACGGGCAACATGGCTAAAATACGATATGTTTCAATTTCTAGTAAACGTTGCACCAAGCGTCCGGCTTGGCGGTTACGTAATGTTTCATCATGAATCAAAATACGACCGAAACCATCATTATGAATTTGATTATCACTCCATACACTGGCACTACCCGCGGCAACTTTGGAGCCGATAATCGTGTTGGTAACAAATAAACTGGCGAGCTCTGTCAAACTACGTTTAGGACGTGATCGGTCATCAAGCGCAATGTGTGTCGCCGATAATAATTCACCCGGCAAACTAGCAAGCCATTCTTCAGGAACAAGACTAATCACCGTATATTCAAAAGGGACGTCAAATGATGCTATCTGATAAAACATAAAAATAGAGTACTCAGTATGCCGTTCCCATCTGAGATTAAAATCCCCCATGTTTATGCTAAAAACATTACTATGATCTTGTGG
>JAOULU010000419.1 GCA_029881855.1 Nitrosomonas sp.
GTGAAAGTGATGACCCCCAAAAGAACTTGCCTGCGGAAGAAGCGTTTCCCGTCAGTATCATGCAAGTGAGGCCAACCAACGTACCTATTCTTGCTGAAACAGTTGCGCAAACGGAAGGCGCGAAAGAAACAGAAATCCGTCCTCGTGTTGGTGGTATTTTATTAAAACGCTTATATCATGAAGGTGCGCCGGTAGCCGCCGGTCAACCGCTATTTAAGATCGATCCGGTTCCATTTGAGAATGCGTTGGCTGAAGCGCAAGCGCAATATCAAGAACAACGTGTCCGCGTTGAACGCACCCGTCGTGAAGAACACCGTATGCAGCAATTGATTGCCAAGAATTTTGTGAGTCAGCGTGCCTATGATGCTGCTGTCGCGGATCATGCTGTTGAAAAAGCCGCCCTGATGTCGGCAAAAACGCGCGTGGAGCGCGCTGAACTGAATCTTTCCTATACAAAAGTTACTGCGCCTGTTGCCGGCGTATCAGGCCGCTCGCAATTTTCTGAGGGCGCGCTGGTGTCCGCCAACACTAGCTTATTAACAACCATTGTTCAGTTATCGCCAATTTGGGTGCGCTTTAGTTTTTCTGACAATGAATTGAGGCGGTTTGGTGGCCAACTAACCGAACAAAATGTACGGCATGTCACGTTGATATTAGCGGATGGTGCGGAATATCCTCATCAGGGGAAGGTGAATTTTGCAGCCAGCCAAATAGACCCATCATTGGGTACGCAACAATTGCGGGCAACCTTTGAAAATACAGATCAACAGCTATTGCCGGGACAATTCGTCCGGGTTCGTGTTGCTGCAGCTGAATCCCGTCAACTTTTTGTTTTGCCGCAGGTTGCGGTACTCACGTCCGATCAGGGAAGATATGTTTATTTGGTTGATGAAAATAGTAAAACGACAAAGCGCTCAATAGAAACAGGCGATTGGATTGATAACGATTGGGTTATTATGAAGGGGCTCAATTCAGGCGACAGGGTCATTGTTGATAATATTATCAAATTACGTCCGGAAATCGCAGTGAAACCAAAACTGTCTCAGGCAAGTTTGCCAAATCAATAATATAATTAGTTGCCTGCTGTTTAGTCATTCGATGAATAAACAATTAATTTCAGCATGACTAAATTCTTTATTACGCGGCCAATTTTTGCATCAGTACTGTCTATTTTTATCGTGCTGGCAGGGTTGGCAGCCGCCATGCAACTGCCAATTGCACAATATCCACAAATTACCCCGCCGACGATTTTAATCACCGCAACTTTTCCAGGTGCTAATGCACAAACACTGGTAAAAACCGTTGCTGCGCCAATAGAAGAAAAGCTTAGCGATATTGAAGGCTTGCTTTACTTTAACTCTAGCGCAGATTCGAGTGGCAGACTGACGATTACCGTTACCTTTGAAATTGGCACAGATATAGATCGCGCGTCCTTCAATGTGCTCAATGAAGTTAATACGTCCTTGGCGCGCTTGCCAGACGAAGTCAGACGTACCGGTGTTGTGGTG
>JAOULU010000420.1 GCA_029881855.1 Nitrosomonas sp.
TCATGATTTGGAAATAAGTTTACATATGGCGTTTGTTGAATCTCGGCAAAAACGTCATGAGTTCATTACAGTTGAGCATTTGTTGTTAGCAATGCTCGACAATACGAGTGCTGCTGAGGTATTAACGGCCTGCTCAGTTAATATGGAAGATTTGCGTTCTTTATTGCTGGATCATGTTGCGCGCCATACGCCAACTGTAAGTGGTGATGGAGAGGTTGAAACACAGCCTACATTAGGTTTTCAGCGCGTTATTCAACGGGCAATATTGCATGTTCAATCCTCTGGTAAGAAAGAAGTTACGGGCGCGAATGTGCTCGTGGCAATATTTGGTGAAAAGGACTCGCATGCGGTTTATTTTTTACAGCAGAAAGGCTTAACCCGGCTAGATGTTGTCAACTATCTTTCGCATAATATTACTAAATTACCGCAGAGTAGTGATGCCCAGGCAGGTAGTGAAAATGAAGGAGAGCAAGAACAGAGTGTGGGCGGTGCGCTTGAAAGTTATACTGTAAATCTTAATGTTCAGGCGCTGACGAATAAAATAGATCCATTGGTAGGGCGTGATAAAGAACTTGAACGTGTGATACAAATATTATGCCGTCGGCGCAAGAACAATCCGCTATTGGTGGGAGAAGCCGGGGTTGGGAAGACAGCAATTGCAGAGGGGTTGGCAAGGCAAATTGTCGAGGGTGACGTGCCGACAGTACTTTTAAATTATCAGGTTTATGCATTAGATATGGGCGCGCTGCTGGCGGGTACTAAATATCGTGGTGATTTTGAGCAACGGTTAAAAACAGTGTTGAAGCAATTGATCGATAATCCTGATACGATCCTTTTTATCGATGAAATTCACACCTTAATAGGGGCGGGTGCAGCTTCCGGCGGCACTCTGGATGCTTCCAATCTGCTTAAGCCCGTATTAAGCACAGGACAGCTAAAATGTATTGGGGCGACAACTTACAGTGAATATCGTGGAATATTTGAGAAGGATCATGCGTTATCACGGCGTTTTCAGAAAATTGATGTACCTGAGCCAAGTGTTGATGAAACAGTGGCAATTTTGCGCGGCTTAAAACCCCGCTACGAACTGTATCATAAAGTTAAGTACACAGCAGTAGCGCTGACCGCTGCGGCAGAATTGTCAGCACGGTATATCAATGACAAGCATTTGCCGGACAAAGCGATCGATGTCATTGATGAAGCGGGTGCAGCACAGCGTATTTTGCCGAAATCGAAACAACGTAAAGTGATTGGCAAGCATGAAATCGAAAATATTGTCGCTAAAATTGCGCGTATTCCACCACAGAATATTTCAAGCAATGACCGCAACAAGTTGAAAATGCTTGGTCGCGATTTAAAGGCTATTGTATTTGGCCAGGATCCGGCTATTGATGCGCTAACTGCGGCCATCAAAATGGCCAGAAGTGGCCTTGGTAATCCACAAAAACCGGTGGGTTCTTTTCTTTTCTCGGGCCCAACGGGTGTTGGTAAAACTGAGGTGGCAAGG
>JAOULU010000421.1 GCA_029881855.1 Nitrosomonas sp.
CCAACCTTTGTGACCCGCTGATCATTTTTTTTAGCCTGCTGAACCTCTGTCCCATCTTCGCTCACAGTCATTGAACGAAACTTATAGACAATAATCTCCTCGCCATTCAGCCCATAGCGACGTTGCTTGAAGATAACAGGACCAGGTGAGGTAATTTTCACAGCTAAAGCTATACACAGCATAACCGGCAATAAAATAATCAGTATGAGTAAAGCCATCACAAAATCAAAGATATTTTTTACTGCGCCATCGAGGCCAGTGAAAGGTGATTCAACCATCGACACCACAGGCACATCACCCACTTTGTCAACATGCGCTTGCATCAAGTCAAAGATATAGATATCCGGCAAAAAGTATACAGAAGTCGTTGTATCTGGCAGCTCATCCATAAGTTTCTTAATACGTGGCTGTGAGGACATTGGCAGGCTGATGAAAACGAAATCAATATTATGTTTCAGAATATATTGAACGACATGCCTCAGATCACCTAACCGCGGACCGAATCCACCCTCGATCCGAGCGTCATTGCGTTCGTCAAAGAACCCACGAAGATTGATAAATAAAAAGGGGAATTCATTTATGTGCTCGATAAGTTTTTTGCTGGTATCGTTGGCGCCGATGATCACCGCAGAGCGGGTCTTTTTGTCCACTCTCATGCCAGCGACAACCATGCGCATGATGAGATGACTTGAGATAAGCGCAAGCGGCGCAACAATAAACCACAATAAAATAACCTGCTCGGAGTAAAACGGGTAGAAATTGGCCGCATACCCAATAAGAAGCAAGATGACGACAACGATGCACCAGCCAATAAGTGTATCGCGGATGTATGCTAGCAACCTCCCTCTGCGCCAATTGCGATAAATGGCAGTCTGCTCGTAAACATAAGTGGAAATAAAAAAAGTAACAACGATTAATACTAAATAGTAACCCGTAAAAGTTTCCTCATACAACCAGGTCAGCAATATTAAACTGGCCCAGATGATAAACGGATCAAGGAGGCGCTTAAAAAAAGCAACTATTGGCAAATCATTTGCGGTCATAGTCATTAAAAGTGTAGCGTATATTGATAGTTGCTCCGTTAGCTGCCATGTTACCTAAAAGATTATCATCAATGGTTAATTGTTTATGGTAGCCCAAAGCGCTGATCTGGATGCCGGTATAAGGCTTATAGATGAGCCCTAGCGATCCATCGAAAATCTTATTCTTGTTGCTCCTTGAAGCCAGAGTGACTCCGTCCAAGCCATTAAAATCTCGATTGTCATACAATACTTCTCCTTGCAATTTTAATTTATTCGTGATGTCCCAACTTGGTGTAAAACTTACGCCAGTATTAAGACTGAATCTAGCGTTGATCGCATTCACAGGACCGGTTTCGCGCCAACCAGCCAGAGCCATTTGAATTTTTGCGGTAGGCCGCCAGACATAGGTTGCACGCGCATTAAACCCGTTAAAATCACGTTCGGGAAAGGCAGGACTTTTTCGTTCTACCCAGCCACCTGAA
>JAOULU010000109.1 GCA_029881855.1 Nitrosomonas sp.
ACGATACACCTAGAACGCGCAGGTGAAAAGCGCCAGTCAGACGTGAAAGAAAGCACCAGAAAATCTGCTTTTACATTTTTGAATGCCGCACTTAGATCTCCACCATAAACTGCAGCAGGATCAAAGTAATCCAGTGCTTTGGTCATCAACAAATAACTATTTGCATCAAATAAATCTGCAAACTTGTCTCCTTGATAACGTAAATACGATTCAATTTCAAATTCAATGTCAAAATCAAAAGAAAGCCCGTCACCTCTTAAATCACGCCCAAACTTTTCGGCCATTGAATCATCTGAAAGATAAGTTATGTGCCCTAACATACGCGCAAGCCGGAGACCTCTTCTAGGCAAAGTGTTATAGGTGTGATAATCGCCGCCATAAAAATCCTGATCAGTAATGATAGCCTGACGAGCAACATCATTAAATGCAATATTCTGCGCTGTTAATTTCGAAGCTGCCGCAATAACCAGTGCATGACGAACTTTATCTGGATAATCCAACGTCCATTGCAGTGCCTGCATTCCACCCAGGCTACCTCCAACCAAAGCTGCAAATTGCTCAATGCCAAGATAGTCCGCAAGTTGAACTTGGGTTTCTACCCAGTCTTCTACCGTTACAATTGGAAAATTTGCACCATAATGTTTGCCTGTTCTGGCATCAATACTGGCTGGTCCTGTAGAACCATGACACCCACCTAAATTATTGACCCCAATTACAAAAAATCGGTTTGTATCAATTGGCTTACCTGGCCCAATCATATTATCCCACCAGCCGATATTTTTAGGTGAATCCTGATATACGCCAGCAACATGATGACTACCTGAAAGGGCATGGCAAACCAATACTGCATTCGATTTTTCTGAATTTAACTTGCCATAAGTTTCATACACTAAATTATAACTACTTAACACCGCGCCACTTTTTAGCTGCAATGGTTTATCAACATGCACATATTGTGGCGTAACAATCCCTACTGAATTCGAGTCTTGCATTGTTTTATAAAGAAGCTCCGGAAGATACAACCAAATTATGAATTATGAACCGCACATTATATCGTTAAAGCATCAGCCCAAGCTAGCAAGCTCTGCAACAAATCGACTGGCAGTAAATATAAGCTAGCTATTTAATTTGGCCAATAATCCAAGTATCTTTTCCGGGTTATCTGTTTTAATAGTTTTATGTGCTAACGGAATGATATCTGGCAAATAACTTTTTAATATTTGATTTTTCACGGTTAATAATTGAGCTGGATACATAGAAAACTGTTTCAAACCTAGACCCAATAGCAATCGTGTGAATTGTATATCGCCCGCCATTTCGCCACAAATAGCCACCGGCATCTTTGCACGATTAGCGGTTTGTATAACACGTGAAACCAACCAGAGTATTGCTGGGTGCAATGGATCATAAAGATGAGCAACTGTATCATCAACCCGGTCAACTGCCAGTGTATATTGAATCAAGTCATTTGTTCCAATGGATAAAAAATCGACCTTTTTCATAAAAATTTCCAAGCATAATGCCGCCGCAGGTATTTCTATCATCCCACCAACTTGAATATTCTCGTCAAATGCAATCTTCTCGGCGCGTAAATCTTGCTTAGCTGATTCAATTAAATGCAAAGTTTGGTTAATTTCAGATACATTTGAAAGCATCGGCACTAAAATGCGTATTTGACCATATTTTGATGCACGTAAAATTGCACGTAATTGGGCTAAAAACATTTGTGGCTCAGTCAAACTCAGTCTTATTGCTCGCAAACCCAACGCTGGATTAGCCGCAACTTGGCTAGTACCTTTTAGGTTTTTATCAGCACCCAAATCAAATGTACGAATTGTTACTGGTTTGCCCCTCATTCTAGTAGCAACATAACGATAAGCTTCAAATTGCTCATCTTCACTTGGTAAATCATCTCGGTTTAGAAATAGAAATTCGCTGCGAAATAATCCAATACCTGTTGCACCACTCTCCTTTACCTGATCCAAATCTTCTGGTAATTCAATATTCGCATACAAATCGATGGCCTCGCCATCCAATGTTACTGCAGCTACTGTTTTTATTCGCTTGAGCTTACGTTTTTCAAGCTCAATTTGGCTCTTCCTCAAACGATATTCATCTAATACATACTTGTCAGGGTTTACAATAACTATGCCTCTATTGCCATCTACAATTAGGCAATCGTCTTCTAGAATTAGTTGACGGGCGTAATGTAGCGCCACAACAGAAGGAATATTAAGACTACGTGCGACAATAGCGGTATGCGAAGTCAAACTGCCCATATCCGTAAGAAAAGCCGTAAATTGATGTTGCTTATATTGCATCATATCAGCAGGACTCAAATCATGTGCAACCAGGATACTGTCACCCAAATTCTTTGAAGCGGGCGGCAAGTAACCTGGATGACCTAACAAAGCTTTTAATACACGTTCCACAACTTGTACAACATCAGTTTTACGTTCACGCAAATACGCATCTTCAATTGCTTCAAATTGTTCCAGCAATACATCCATCTGCTGCGTCAACGCCCATTCAGCATTACAGTGTGTTTGTAAAATACTATTACGGGTAGCTTCGGATAATGTTGGGTCATCTAAAATCATTTGATGCAGATCTATAAACGCACTGAATTCAGCTAAAGCTGGCCCACTCGTCACAGTAGATTGAAGCAACTTAAATTCTTTTCGAACGGATGCAAAAGCATTATCGAGGCGTATAATTTCTTTGCTGACCTGGTTCTTGGGTATCAGGTAATGTACAACCTCAAGTGCGGCTGGTGCGGCAAGATGTGCATGCCCTATCGTTATACCTCCGGACACACCAATCCCTTGTAGGATAAAACTCATTCGTCCTCCCCAAATCGATCCTCAATCAATGCAGTCAATGCGGCTATCGCTTCATCTTCATCTGCACCTGTTGCTTCAATCGTTATAATAGAACCTTTGCTAGCAGCCAGTGTCATGACACCCATAATACTCTTTGCATTTACACGCCTATCTTTGCGTGCCACCCATACTTCACATTTATACTGACTGGCTAATTTTGTTAATTTTGCAGATGCCCGTGCATGTAGTCCTAATTTATTGATAATCTTTATTTCTTTATGTTGCATTGCATGATTCCACAGTAATATGCTTAATACCGTCCTTACCACCACTCAATGCTTTTTCCAATACAATCAGCAAGGGCTCATTGCTATAGGTTATTGTTCTAACCAGCATAGGCAAATTAACACCTGATAGACATTCTATCTTTCCCGGTACAATTAACCGACTGGCAATATTACAGGGAGTTGCGCCATAAATATCACTTAGTACTAGTACACCACCACCACTATCGAGCTCTTTTACTAATGACTGGGCTTTAATCAGCATATCACTTGGATCATCTTGTTTAAAAATACTTAAATGCTGCAAATTCTTTGGTTTCTCGCCTACAACATGACTTACGCAACGAATCAGATGAACACCTAAATCTTCGTGAGTAATCACTAAAATTCCAATCATATTATTTCGCCTTACATTTTAATTTTACCAGCATTACTAGTTTGAATAGTTCAACCATAGGGTTAAAATTTGGATAGTTGATGCGTTATTCTAATAGCATGAACTTTACATTTTAGAATGAGCATAAAATAATATTTACAAAATTGTTACAACCAAAACCCTATTTCATCCTACTTCGTAAAAACAATTAGCAGTTGTTTTAATAAGTCATCAGAGGGCAGTAAAATAACAATTTAGACATCCATTAAATATTGTAGGGTTGAAAGATTAATGCCGTTATAACAAGGTGTAATACTTCAATGGTCTCATATTATAGCGAGTAGCAAATATGAAAGAAGATTGTAGGATTATCGCTTATCAGAAAGCAGTTAAAGCAATGTGTCGTGGTGAACCTATAATAAAAATCCCTACGGGCGATGATAAGATAGGTCACCTAGGCAAATTATTGCGAAAATTATACGCTCACCATAAAAAGATATATTCTGAATATCAACTGATTAACAAAATAATAACTGAAAATAATCTCAACTTAGGGCTAAATGACACATTGAGTCATGTCTATGATTCATGCAAACAACTCGTTCCCTACGACAGAATGAGTTTAGCGTTACTCGAAAAAAATGGAACCGTGCTCAAAATATACTGGGTACGCGCAGACTATAGAGAAATAAAACTATGTACCAACGCTACAATACCCAACACTGACGATATGTTGCAAGAAATGACAAATATCACCGAACCACATGCTATCAATGATTTATCTAAACATAGTAAAAAATATCCAACTTCAGAATTTGCAAAAACAATCACTAAAGAAAAAATTCATTCTAGCCTAACCTGTCCGTTAATGGCTATTGCTAAACCTATCGGATTTCTTTTTTTCTCATGCCGCAAGAAAAACGCCTATAAAAAACATCATCAGGTATTCTGCCGAAATATTACGAATCTACTGGCAATAGTGGCTGAAAAAAATAAACTTCACAAAATGATCAGAAATCGTAGTCTACTGATTGCGCAAAAGAAAGACCTGGAACAACGTGCCACACACGATGCATTGACTGGATTGTATAATCGGCCCGCTATTCTTGATATCTACCATAAACAAATTGCTCGCGCCAAACGCGGGGGCTTCGGAATTGCAGTGATTATGATTGATATTGATCACTTTAAGAAAATTAATGATTCCTGCGGTCACCCAACGGGTGATATTGTACTTTATCAAATTGCAGACCGACTACTCCACTGTTCTCGCTCTCATGAATATATTGGGCGCTATGGTGGCGAAGAGTTTCTGGCTATTCTTTGCCCATACGATAAAACAGGTGCACTAAAAGCCGCCGAAAGATTCCGTTCAGTTATAGCCGAGAAAGCAATTAATACTGATCACACAGTTATTCCCATTACTATTAGCTTGGGTGTAGCAGTCAACACCGGACAAAGTATATTAGACGAAAACACATTGCTTCAGCAAGCAGACGATGCACTTTACACTGCCAAAAACAATGGTAGAAATAGAGTCGAGTTGGCTATAAACAAATAGCACCCAAAACAAAAAAATACGCGGCTCTATAGCCTACACAGCTTAACTTGCATATTTTGCACTTCCACCAACTTTTAAAAGACCCAGCATTTTGTTAATAAATTAATGTACCTTAAACCGAATCTGGTTAAGTTCTTAAAAGTATCAATTGCTGTCCAATAGACAAGTTCTCATTATTATCATTCCATGATTTAATTTGCTTAATAGTTAAACCATAGCGACGAGCTATACCGTATAAAGTGTCTCCTTTCTTGACTGTATACACAGTGGTGCGCTGCTTATACCGCATTGGATTTGGTTTTTTACGTACAATACTAATATCCGAACCAAATGGTATAGGCGTTTGTGGCAATAGTATTCTTTGCCCACGTTTCAGCTTTTCGTTTTGCGTTAGCCCATTCATTTTCCTTAGCTGATTCCTGCTGACTCCATTATTCTTGGCAAGTGTATTTAAGGCATCACCTCTTTTGACCGTATAAATATGCCATGTCATAAGTGGTTCATCGAAAGAATTAATACGCTCTTGAAAAACTTCCGCCTTATCAACTGGCAATAATATCGTTCGTGGCTCACTCAAAACTTTCACGATTGGACGATTATAGGCAGGATTCAATGCTTTAAATTCATCCAGTGTAATACCCGCTAATTTTGCTACTATTGCAGTATCAATATGATTATCCACCTTCACCTGAGCGAAATAGGGACGGTTCGGTATGGCTTTAAGTTGAATGTCATACCAAGCAGGATTAGCAATAATATTTTTAAGCGCCAGCAATTTAAAGACATGATGACGCGTTTCATCAGGCAACTTAAGGTGATGAAAGCTAGTAGGTTTACCTTTCTCAAGGTTTCTTTTGACAGCTCGCTTAATCGCAGTTTGCCCCCAGTTATAAGCGGCAATAGCAATTTCCCAGCTATCAAATCTTTTATGCAGA
>JAOULU010000422.1 GCA_029881855.1 Nitrosomonas sp.
TTTGGATTTACCGTGATTGTAAATTTTGTTCCAGAAGACATTTAAACAAGCTCCATGATAAGGGGCAAAAAAGTTTACTGCATTTGCGACAAAACTATGCGATTATGAAACGTTCACGGTAATATTTTAATTCATTAATCGAATCGTAAATATCAGCCAGCGCTTCATGTTTTCCCTGTTTCTTCAAACCAGACTTGATTTCAGGTTTCCAGCGTTTAACCAGTTCCTTTAAGGTACTAACATCAAGATTACGATAATGAAAGTACGCTTCCAATTGCGGCATTGCACGCGCCAGAAAGCGTCGATCCTGACAGATTGAGTTTCCACACATTGGCGACACACCTGCTGGTACTTGCTGTTGCAGAAAAGAAAGCATTTGTGTTTCCACATCTACTTCTGTCAAGTTTGACGCTTTAACCTTATCGATCAAGCCGGACTTAGTATGCGTAGACTTATTCCAATCATCCATACCGTCAAGCACTGCTTCAGGCTGCGACACAACCAGGACCGGGGCTTCCGCAATGGTGTTTAATTGCGAATCCGTCACAACCAACGCAACTTCGATTATACAGTCTGTATCAGGGTTAAGTCCGCTCATCTCCATATCGATCCAGATGAGGTTATTTTTATCTTGTGCCATAATTAAGCCGATCTAATGAATTATTTATAGGTAGTTTTGTCGTATTATAGTTAATATTGATGTTTATTTTATATTTACACGTTTAGTGCACCTTAATAATTATGCATACATTTACCCTTGTATTCCTTATTGTGCTTCTTTTTGCGACATTTACCCAAGTTTGGCTAGCATCGCGGCATAGCCGCTTTGTTCGTGCTCACCGGAACGCTGTGCCAAAAGATTTTGCAGACCAGATAGACCTGGCCGCCCATCAAAAAGCAGCAGATTATACATGTGCTAAAACACGTTTATCCTATCCTAGTATTTTTCTGCATTTCATTATTTTACTAATATTCACGCTAGGTGGCGGCTTAAATGTCTTGTCCAGCTTCTGGTCAGCATGGTTAGGTGATCCGTTCATTCACGGCATTGCATTGATTATCAGTACAATATTTCTCATGAGTATTATAGAAATTCCACTGAGTTACTACCGTACTTTTGTCGTTGAACAACAATTTGGCTTTAATAAAATGACGCCGAGTATGTTCATTTCTGACCTTGTTAAACAAGCATTATTAAGTCTACTACTTGGCATACCTTTGTTATTCTGTATCCTCTGGTTAATGGAAAAAATGGGCGCCAACTGGTGGCTTTATGCCTGGTTTGCATGGATAACATTCAACTTATTGGTACTGGCTATCTACCCTACCTGGATCGCGCCGATATTCAACAAGTTTACCCCTCTAGAAGATACATCACTTAAAACACGGATTGAACAACTACTCAAGAAATGCGGTTTCAAATCCAATGGCTTGTTTGTAATGGATGGTTCACGACGCAGCAGTCATGGCAACGCTTACTTCACTGGATTTGGAAAAACTA
>JAOULU010000110.1 GCA_029881855.1 Nitrosomonas sp.
AGATGCAACTTTTTAGTTGCGTGTTCTACAAACTGCTGACTGACTGGGTTATTGTCAAATAGCAATTTATTTTTCATTGTTTTTGTTTAAACTCTGATTGAGTTGCTCAGAAAATTTCTCAGCAGTAAAATTTTTTAATGTATCTTCCGCTTTGTTTGTTGGGGCTTTCTCCATGCTGTGTAATGTATTAACATGACCTTGTGCTACACCTAAGACCAACCAAATTTCGCCAATTTCAACAATAACGACACGTTCACGCTGACCGACTCCTATAGTAGCTACAACTTTCATCATGCCTGAAGTCGTAGAGGGAAGAATTGCAAATCTCTTAAGTAACCAGGCAACGAGACCGATGGTAGCCAAAACTAATAGCAGCCCAATTACCATTTGAACCATACCCTCGGTAGTGATTACAGAGGGAGGCGGTACATAGTTTGACGGTAGTTTCTCCGCACTTACTTGCAATGGAACTGCGAGTGTTAACAGTATGAGATAGCGTGTAAACATGTAAAATTCTAGCGATTAAGTTTACGGATACGTTCACTAGGGGTGATAATGTCTGTCAATCTAATACCAAATTTATCATTGACAACGACAACCTCACCTTGAGCTATTAGGCAACCATTTACCAGTACTTCCATGGGTTCTCCAGCCATACCATCTAATTCGACTACAGAGCCTTGTGCCAGTTGTAATAAATTCTTGATCGCCAATTTGGTTCTTCCTAATTCAACAGTAAGCTGAACTGGGATATCAAGAATCATGTCAATATCATTACGGGTATTTGTTAATGTGCCATCTTTTGAGAATTCTTCAAATACTGTGGCGGATGCCGATTGTGTATTTAATGCGCCCGTTTCGGATTCAGCTGAATCAGGAGATTGGTTTGGGTCAGCTTTAGTGTCTGAGTTAGCGTCGCCAGCTTCGGATTCTGCGGTACTTTGTTCCTCCATGGCAGCAGCCCAATCATCCACCTCCGCTTCAGATTCTGTCTCAGACACTGTACTTGTTTCAGCTTCTTCTTTGGTTTTAGCTTCATTTTCCGCTTCTGTATTTTCAGTTTCGGTTGAATCTGACATATCTGACTCCATTAAGTTATTCTGGTTCTGTTGGTGGTGAGAGCATCGTATCGACTCTTAGCGCGTATTGTCCGTTAACGATGCCATAACGACAGTCCATGACGGGTACACCATCTACATGCGCTTGTATTATTTCGGGGATGTCTAGGGGTATAACATCACCTACTTGCATGCCAAGAATTTGCTCAAAAGTTACATTGGTATGACCGATATTTGCAACCAACTCAACTTCGGCTGTTTGTATCTGTTTTGATAATAACCTGACCCAACGTTTATCAACCTCCATATGGTCACCTTGCAGTGAGCTGTAGAGTAAGTCACGTATAGGTTCGATCATTGCATAGGGTATACAAACATGTAGCTCACCGCCTTTATTCCCCATGTCAATATCAAATGTGACAGTAACTACAACTTCATTAGGTGTAGCTATAGATGCAAACTGGGGGTTCATTTCCGATCTGATATATTCAAACTTTATCGGATAAACTGGTTTCCATGATTTCTCAAAGTCTTTAAATACAACGTCAAGTAAACGTTGGATCATGCGTTGCTCAGTTTGAGTGAAATCTCGGCCCTCTACACGTGTATGAAATCTGCCATCTCCACCAAAAAGATTATCTACAATTAGAAAGATTAAATCCGGATCAAAGATTAATAATGCTGTTCCACGTAATGGTTTCATATGAACCATGTTTAAGTTACTTGGTACAACCAAATTTCGTATAAATTCACTAAACTTTATAACTTTGACTGGGCCAACAGAAATATCTACTGTGCGGCGCATAAAATTAAATAAACCAACGCGTAAAAGTCGCGCAAACCTTTCATTGATAATTTCATATGTGGGCATGCGCCCACGGACAATACGTTCCTGCGTGGCAATGTTATAGTCTCTGACCCCGGATGAGTCCTCTTCTTGAGGCGCCTCATCTTGGTCGCCTGTCGCACCTTTAAGGAGAGCATCAACTTCATCCTGAGATAGAAATTCTTCAGCCATATCTGTTTACTGGATAACAAATGCGGTAAATAGAACTTCTAATATTTGCTCTTGCATTTCTTCTGAATCAAGCGATTGTTTGATTTCATCGACAATTTGGGTGCTTAATTGCTTTTTCCCATCAACCGAAGAGATTTCCGCTGCAGTTTTGCTAGAAAGAAGGATTAAAATCTTATTGCGAATTGCAGGCATTTGTTTCCCAATTTCTTTTATTATTTCATCAGACTCTGTTGTTTTAACAGTTAATCCAACCTGTAGGTATTGATTACTCTCTTCTGGCATAAGATTGATTGTAAAAATATCAAGTTCTACAAATGTTGTAGGTTTTGGTTTTGGTTCAGCAGTTTCTCCGAGCGCCTCTTTGAGTTGCGCTTGCATGTAATACCAGACACCACCACCACTGGCGAAGACAGATAAAATAGCAATTATAATAATAATTAGTTGCCATTTCCCTTTCCCTTTCGGGTTTGCTTTAACTTCATCCTCATCGTCATCTACTCCTTTTATATTTGACATAGTCACCTGGCTCCTTGAAATATAGGATCAATTATGTGAGAAGATGCTCCAAAGTAATGTGATAAATAACCGCTAATAATGTGGCTATTTCCTAAAACAAGTATTGGTTTATCGCACGATTCAGTGGAATGTATTTATAGGCTTTGCAAATGTTTAGAAAAATTTGTGTCTCTTTTTTTTATTGTCTATTAGAATCATGAGATTGCAGAACAATTCGCTCTGCATTTTATATGCGAGAGACATTCTAAATCTTTTCCCCCGTAATGTATCTTTGAATAAACCGTAATATTAATAGTGTTTGTTTCAAATACACTGGACCTTGATTTGTTATGAGCCTTACTGTAATTGTTGTGAAATTGGATACAAATCGTGTAGCGCATGAAAACATGAGTGATAATTAGAAGCGACACTTTTTCCTGTGATCCATATAGATCCAGATAGAAGGGCGTTGTTGAAAATGTTCATAAGGTCTTTAAACAAACTTTTGATTGCCATATATTCAGTATGTTGTTGTACTTTTGTTAACTTAATGTAGCATTTAATTGTCAGTTTAAATTCAAACAGGTACACTGAGTATTGATTTTTAGGCATAATTCTGCAAGCACTTGGTTAGATAATTAATTTTTGCAAAAAAGGGTTTCTCAATGAAAATAATAGCCAAATTGTCTTTGATACTTTCATTCTTATTTATCTGTTCTTCTCATGCTATTGCGAGTTCCGGATATATTAGTGGTGCGGGTGAGAAATTAGTAAACGGTGTTGTTAATGTGGCAACCGGTACTTTAGAATTACCAAAGAACATTGTTGTATCGTCCGTGGATAAAGGTGTGGCCTATGGGTTTTCGGTTGGAATTATTACAGGGGTCATGCATTCAATAGCTCGTACAGCGGTTGGCGCATTGGATGTTGTTACATTTTTACTGCCAACAGGACCATCAATTCACCCAAATTATATTTGGCAGGATGTATTAACAGAAACTTCTTATTAATGAAGTGGCATTGCTATTTGAATGATTCAAATAGCAAGTTTTAAACTTGAGTATGTTGGAATATTTATACTAAAAAGCCGTATCTTAAAATAGATACGGCTTTTTGTTTTAGGGGAAGTAAAAGTAAGACTATTAATTCATGATTTCATGCAGTTTGATGTAGATCAATAGCGAATTTGGAAATACTTAAGTGATGTAGAGGGAAAATCTTGATAATCTGTATGCTGGCCATTTACTGTAGTTAGTAAATAGTAATATCAATATGATAGTCAATCGAATTAGTCGTTGTAGTTTTTTGATAATGAAGTAGATGATGGATTGCGTTCAATAACTTGAAATAAAATTTCATTTTGTTTGATCATTTTTAAATCACTACGGGCATGTTCTTCAATTGCGTCATAGCCTTGCTTTAGATCATTGACGTCCGCGGCTAGAATTATATTTCGATTTTGCAATTTGAGATTGTTTTTACGCGCTGCAGTTATTTCTTGATCTGCCTTCCATACATTAAGCCAACTGGCTTTACCAAGCCATAATGGGTATTGTAGTAAAATAACCAGTGTGAATAATATTAAAGACAGGATTTTCATTATTTAAGTTGGTAGAATGCATTCCGACCTGCGTAACTCACTGTGTCACCAAGATCTTCCTCAATACGTAGTAATTGATTGTATTTGGCAAGACGGTCAGAACGCGATAGAGAGCCTGTTTTTATTTGTAATGCATTAGTGGCCACGGAAATATCAGCAATAGTTGTATCTTCAGTTTCACCAGAGCGATGTGAGATGACAGCTGTGTAGCCGGCACATTTTGCCGTCTCAATTGCTGCAAGTGTTTCAGTGAGTGTGCCGATTTGATTGACTTTAATAAGAATTGAATTGGCAATATTACGCGCTATACCTTCACGTAGAATTTGCTCATTGGTCACGAAAATATCATCACCTACCAATTGAACTGATTTGCCTAGTTTACTGGTGAGCAGTTCCCATCCATCCCAGTCGTGTTCACTCATGCCATCTTCGATACTTATAATGGGGTACTTATCTACCCATGAGGTTAAGTAATCGACAAATTGTGAGGAAGTTAAGTGTAGGCCATCAGAATCCAGATGGTATTTTCCATCGTGATAAAATTCAGAACTGGCACAGTCAATACCAATTGCAACATCAGTGCCAGGTTGGTAGCCTGCTAGGTCAATTGCTTGTACGATTAATTGTAATGCGGCCTCATTATCAGCCAAATTAGGCGCAAAACCACCTTCATCACCAACAGTAGTCGGCATATTTTTATCATTAATTAATGTCTTTAGGGCATTGAAAACTTCAGCGCCACAACGAATGGTATCGCGGAAATTTGATATCCCCAATGGGATAATCATAAACTCTTGCATATTAATATTGTTGTTAGCGTGTGCACCGCCGTTAACTAGGTTCATCATAGGGACCGGCATTGACATATGGCCTGCACCACCAAGATAACGATATAAGGGTAAGCCGGATTCCTCGGCAGCTGATTTTGCGACAGCCAGTGAAACGGCTAAAATTGCGTTGGCACCAAGTCTTGATTTATTATTGCTACCATCTAAGTCTATTAGGGCTTTATCAATAAAATTCTGATCAACTGCATCAAGTCCCATTAGTGTTTCTGAAATTTCTGTGTTGACATTTTCTACAGCTTTGAGAACACCCTTACCAGAATAGCGTTGTGTATCACCATCTCTTAATTCTACGGCTTCTTTAGTGCCAACTGATGCACCTGATGGAACCGAGGCGCGACCAAGCACACCAGATTCCAGCAATACATCTGCCTCAATGGTCGGACTGCCACGTGAATCAAGTATTTCACGGGCGATGACATCTACTATTGCACTCATGCTACATTTTCCCTGTATTGTTTAGTTAGAGTTAATTCTTAATTGTATGCTGTAACTTTCAGTATTTTAAAATATATATATAGACTTCTAAAGTCTAATTTAGATCAGGTTTTACGCCTAATTATAAATTTATCTATCATCTTCCTAGGCTATAGGTTGAATGATTTGCTATAAACCTCATGATTTCTTTAATACTTATGAATTTCTTCCCGCAACTTGTTTGATTTGTTCTCCAGTATTTTGATGTTTGGTGGAGAAATTAATGGCTGCTTTTATAAATGATATGAATAACGGATGGCCTGTTTTGGGTGTGGATGTAAATTCAGGGTGGAATTGACAACCAAGAAACCATGGGTGTTCTGCTTCAGATAATTCAATCATTTCACATAAATCTTCTGTCATTGATAATCCACTTACACTTAGACCAGCTTGTTCTAGTTCAGGCAAATAAACACTGTTGACTTCATAGCGGTGACGATGGCGTTCAATAACTTTGTCTGATCCATAA
>JAOULU010000111.1 GCA_029881855.1 Nitrosomonas sp.
AGGATTAAAAAGAAAAACCACACCATGTCTCTACATATCGTATGCCCACATTGCCATGCCACCAATCGTGTTCCACCTGAACGGCTTGATGCCTCGCCTAACTGCGGTGCCTGTCATCTGGCATTATTTACTACGCAACCCATCGAATTGACAGAAACCCATTTCAGCCGTCATCTTTCACACAATGATATTCCGCTACTCGTAGACTTCTGGGCACCTTGGTGTGGGCCTTGCAAAATGATGGCTCCGGCTTTTGCAAAAGCAGCAAAGATTCTGGAACCAAAGATGCGTCTGGTAAAAATTAACACCGAAGAACAACAAGGCTTAGCAGCTCGTTACAATATTCGCAGCATTCCAACACTGGCGCTATTTAAAAATGGTCAAGAAATAGCTCGGCAGGCAGGTGCGATGAGCGAGCAAGACCTTGTACTTTGGGCACAAACACATAACTAACAATACTAATCAATAAAAGGAGAATGCCCTTATGTCCGAGAACGGTCGATTTCTATCCCGTTTAATCTGGATATCATTGATAGCGATGATCTGGTGTTACTCTACAGTAACTCCCCTGATTCTTTCCGTTTTGAATTTCTTACCAACACAGGCAACCAAGAAAACGCTGAACCACGTATTATAGAGGCACGTGGCAATCTCGCTGAAGATGAACAAAGCACCATCGCATTGTTTGAGAACTCACGTAATTCCGTCGTCTTCATCACTACCCGTCAACGCGTTGTCGATGCCTGGACACGCAACAGCTTTTCTGTGCCAAGCGGTACTGGTTCAGGCTTTATCTGGGATGATGACGGGCATATCATCACCAATTTTCATGTCATTAAAGGTGCCAGTGCGGCAACTGTGCGCCTGGCTGACGGGCGAGATTATAAAGCGGCTTTGGTGGGCGCCAGCCCAGCACATGATATCGCCGTTTTGAAAATAGGTATTGGCTTTCAACGTCCAACACCTGTGCCTCTGGGTACCAGTCATGATTTAAAAGTAGGACAAAAGGTGTTCGCGATCGGCAACCCATTTGGACTGGACTGGACGCTCACAACAGGTATTGTTTCTGCACTTGATCGGTCCTTACCCGGTGAAAAAGGGCGCACTATCGACAACTTAATTCAAACGGATGCTGCCATAAACCCTGGTAATTCTGGTGGCCCATTATTAGACTCTGCTGGCCGATTAATCGGCATTAATACGGCAATTTATAGTCCCAGCGGTGTCAGTGCCGGTATTGGGTTTGCCGTCCCTGTTGACACAGTAAACCGCGTCGCACCACAACTTATCAGTCGAGGAAAATATATTCGACCAGCACTAGGTATCACAGTAGATGGAAAACTCAATGAACGGCTTGCAAGCATGCTGGATGTAACGGGTATTGTGATATTAAATGTAGAACCTGGCTCTGCGGCTGATGTGGCAGGCTTAAAAGGTGCGGCTATTTCTCCTGATGGGACCAATATCGTACCCAACGATATCATTGTTGCCATCGAAGACAAACCCATTGAATCTGTAGATAAATTGCTGGCATTACTTGATAGCCACCGAGTGGGTGACACGATTCAGATCACCGTGCTGCGTAATGGCAAAAGAACCCAAATGCCTGTTACGCTACAACCGGGTGAATAACTTAATCAGCAACTGAAGATTATTAAACCATGAATATGACCACGAAAATAATCATCTGGATGATTGCTGGTTTACTGTTAGGCAGCATGATTAATGCATTTGCCTCAGACATCCTCTTCGTCCAAGACTATTTAGTCAATGGTCTGTTTCATGTGATTGGTGCTATCTTCATTAACCTATTGAAAATGCTTGTTGTCCCGCTGGTCACTTTTTCATTGATCTGTGGTGTTTGCGGGATCGGCGATATTAATAAACTGGGGCGGGTTGGCATTAAAGCGTTTTCACTGTTCTTGTTAACTACCACCCTAGCTATTACCTTAGCTATTTCAGTTGCCGCCGCTATAAACCCTGGTAAAGATTTTAATTTGGAACAAACCACCCAAACAGAATTTGTCGCACCTGAGGCGCCACCACTCACACAAGTGTTAATCGATTTGATTCCCAGCAATCCAGTCGCTGCGTTTGCTGAAGGCAATATGCTGCAAATCATCTTTTTCACTATTTTGTTTGCCATTTGTTTATTAATGATTGGAGAACGCGGACGCACCATTATCGAAGGTGCAGAAAAGCTGAATGCTGTCATGATGCAAGTGGTGAATGTCGTTATGTCCATCGCGCCCTATGGCGTGTTTGCCTTAATGGCAAAAACTTTTGCACTACAGGGACTTGAACTCATTTTACCGATGATCGGCTACTTTGCTGTGGTGGTTCTGGTATTAGTTATCCATGCAAGTGGCACACTGATGCTGCTACTTAAACTGCTTGGGCGCATTAATCCATTAATGTTTCTAAAAAAAATGCGTACGGCCCAAGTCTTTGCATTTAGCACTTCTAGCTCCAACGCGACCATACCTGTCACGCTCAGAACGGTTGAGAAACGATTAGGCGTTGATAACGCTACCGCGTCCTTTGTCGTGCCTTTTGGTGCCACTATCAATATGGATGGCACGGCTATTATGCAAGGGGTTGCAACCGTATTTATCGCCAATGTTTATGGCATTGAATTAGGGCTAACGGGCTATTTGACCGTTATTGGCATGGCCGTCTTAGCTTCCATCGGTACGGCCGGTGTACCCGGTGTTGGGCTAATCATGTTGGCGATGGTTTTCAACCAGATCGGTTTACCCATTGAAGGTATCGCGCTAATCATGGGCGTAGATCGCTTGTTAGATATGGTTAGAACCGCAGTCAATGTAACAGGGGATGGCGTTGTTACTATGATTGTGGCACGCAGTGAAGACAATATCGCAATGGATGTATTTAACAATCCCGACGCAGGGACTTTGGAACCCGTACATTTACCGCATGGCGCGATAAACAAAGAATAGCGTCATTCATTTTCGCGTTCACCACCTACAATGCTATTCGCCAGAACAGTATATTATCAGCATCCAGGAAAGATCTCTCTAGCGCCGCCAGGGCGCGATCTTCAGGCCAATAATCGATGACGATTCAATCACGCGCTGGTTATCAAAATCAACACGCTGGCCTGCACTAATAAGGCGTGTTTGTTCGCCCGCAACCATTTCTATCTGGCCATTTTCGATTGCAATGCTGCCACCAGTTTTAATCGTTTCAAGGCTAAAATCAGCGCCCATGTCCCAAAAACGTACGTCTCCCATGATGACTTCTAATCTTTTAGCGTTTATCGCTTTGTTGTCGCCACTAAAATAGATACTTCCTTGTATTAATTCGACCCTAGGCGGCTCACTATTAGTTACTGTAATGGCGCTATTGGCATCCAATTCAATAGTAACATTCGGTGTTACCACAACGCTTTGATATTGACCTGCCGCTGTTTCATGCAGTTGGGTTGACAACGGTGGCGGAAGAATAAATATCACAGCACCCGCTAACATGGCCATTGCTGCACTTAGAAAAGGCAATAGGTATTTTTTCTGGCGCAAGACTGGCGCCGATGATTGATTCATTTTTTATTTTATTCTTTCGATGGGTCAGTAATGAAACCGATTCTTGCCATACCCGCCTTGGCCGCTATGCTCATGACTTTTGCAACCTTTTCATAATGTACCAGCTTGTCCGCACGTATATGCAATTCAGTTTTAGGTTCTTGAGCAATGGTTGCATCAAATCGCGACGATAGTTGACCCAACAACACTGGATCCCCATTCCAGAAAAGACTGCCATCCGTACGAATAGCCAGTTCAACATGTTCCGGTTGCGTAATATTTGGCACACTCTCCGCCTTGGGCAAATCAATTTTGACTGAATGCGTTAATAGTGGCGCTGTAATAATAAAAATGATTAGCAGCACTAACATTACATCCACCAATGGCACCACATTTATCTCAGACATTGGCGCCTGGCTTCCACTGCGATGCATACTACCAAATGCCATTATTGTCCCCTATTAATGTTTGAATAGGTTGCTGCTTGTGTACCCGGGTTGTTGTTATTATCACCAACCGTAATTAATATAAAAAGATCATGGGCAAATGCATCTAAACGTGCCAACCAGATACGGTTGCGGCGCACAAAAGCGTTATAAGCCAGAACAGCAGGAATTGCGACAGCTAATCCTAGCGCTGTCATGATTAATGCTTCACCGACAGGACCGGCCACTTTGTCCAATGTACCCTGACCAGAAAGGCCAATTTGGATCAACGCATGGTATATCCCCCATACTGTACCAAACAGACCAATGTAAGGCGCGGCTGAACCAGCCGAAGCAATAAGTGTTAAGCCATTTTCAACACGGGTCGCTTCCTGGTCAATACCATTGCGTAATACCCGTGTAATAAATTCACTGGTCCCACCAGCTGCCACCAGTTTCTGTGAACCATGCTTTCTTGAATCTGCAGCGGCATCAATTCCTTGCTTGGCAAGTTCGGCAAACGCATTGTTAGGCGTTGAGTTGTTTAATGACACTTTAACATCTTGCAAAGAGTCAACACTCCAAAAATGCTTCAGAAAATCATCAGCCCGCTTCTTGGCGATATAATTAGCAATGCTTTTAGTAAATATTAGATACCAGCTAGCCGCTGACAGTGACAACAGTAGCACCAGCACGCTGATACCTACCCCATCGATCTGGGCTAAAAAATTAGAAAAACCGAGTCCTTCTTCCATTAGATTAATTTCCTTGCAGTACAAAGTTAAAAGGTTGCAAAGCTACAGCCCGAACCGGTTGTCCATTGCGTGTTGAAGGCCTACATTGCCAACGCTTTACTGCTATCAGCGCAGCATTGTCCAAACGATCATAGCCACTGCTATCAACAACGAGCGCTTCATCAATACGCCCATTTTCATCAAGCTCCACACGCAACACCAATTTTCCCTCCTCCCCCATACGCCGAGAAATTGCCGGATAAATTGGTGCCGTTAACTTAGGACAAGATACTGATAACTCCGATGACAAAGTCACCGGCTCATTTTGTATCTGCGTCAACGGTGCTTCAATAATTGGCTCCGGTACAATCTCAGGTTCTATTTCTTGTTCAGGTTCAGGCTCAGGCGGCACAACAAGTTCCGGCTTAGGTGCTACAGGCGCTTTGGCTACTAAGCGTTGCTGTTTTGGCTTAGATTGAGGTTTTTTAATAGGTTGTATTTTAACAGGCGGCTCTGATCTGGCTTTAAGCTTTGTTTGCGGTGCCGGAAGCGAAATGACATCTGCAAATAATGTAGCCATCTGTTCAGGTGGCGTAACTAATTCCTGACTCCACAACACATAGAACAATGCGCCATGAAGTGCAAGCACAAACATTAACCCGGGCAAGGAAATAAATTTTTGCCGTGGTTCAAAATATTCAAAATTTTTCTGGGATAATGACTGCATTACAAAACGGAAGAGAATGTGAAGAAAAACACTGGATTATCTAAGAATCTACCTGACGATTCACTCAATGATTTGATTCGTGAATGATCTACGGCACTGGAACAAGCACTACTTTATTTTATAAATAGATAGTAAATAATTAATGCTTATATGCTAACCAGTAACCAAAACATACCTCAAATAGAATCAGAGCCAAAATGCAAATAATAACATAAACGATAATTATTATCAATAACTCTAAAGCTACTTTAGTTTTATTATTAATAAAGCACTAATTTACTAAAATTTCAGCATTAATTATGCAAAGTTTGGAATATCAACTATCATGCTCTTTTTGTAGAAAGCCGCCTGAGCGCTAATCAAAAACGGACAATGTGATCTCCACAATTTCATCAATCTGATCCGGTGATACGTTAGCTGAAATCATTGTTCTAATACCAGCTATACTACTCATTAAGTAATACGCAAGTGCCTCAGGGGATTTCTTCTTTGCAATTACACCC
>JAOULU010000112.1 GCA_029881855.1 Nitrosomonas sp.
GGAACTGGTTTTGGAGAACTGGATACCTTAAAAGAACTTGATGACCCAGCCGATTTACCTGTTGCTGATGTGTCGGCTTTTAGTATTGATGATGCAACAACGACAGAAATTGATGATGCCTTCTCAGTGACGCCGCTCAGGTTGGGTAGTTTTCGTATTGGTATCCATATTGCTGCGCCTGCATTGGGTATTGAGCCTGAATCATATTTAGATAAGGCGGCATCAAAAAGATTGTCAACCGTTTATCTTCCAGGTAACAAAATTACCATGCTGCCGGAGACTATTATCAGCCACTATACATTAGGTGAGAGTCGATTGTGCCCCGCAATTTCGTTATATCTTAATGTAAGTGATGATTTTACTGTCATTAGTACAGAAAGTCGTATAGAAAAAATAAATGTGGTTTCAAATTTACGTCACGACTCACTGGAAGAGTATTTCAATGAATCTACACTAATTCAGGACAATCTGAATCACCCGTTTGGCAAAGAGCTACGGATATTATGGGGTTTCGCCTGCAAAATGGAAGCTTTGCGCGGAAAAGCAAATGATACCAATAATGATAAAATTGATTATAGTTTCACTATTCAAAATGATCACGTCACTATTAGCGAACGACGTCGTGGGTCGCCTATTGATAAGGTGGTGTCGGAGTTAATGATCTACGTCAATACGGAGTGGGGCAAACAATTAGCGGATGCCAATATTGCAGGTATTTATCGTAGTCAGGGAAATGGCAAAGTGAAGATGAGTACCGCTCCCGCTCCTCATCAAGGGCTCGGTGTTTCACAATATGCCTGGAGTAGCTCACCTATGCGTCGCTACATTGATCTTATCAATCAGCGGCAGTTAATTGCATTGCTGCGTGATGATTCACCACCTTATAGTAAAGATAGTGATGCACTTTTAATCGGTATGCGGGATTTTGAAATAGCTTATGGTTTTTATGGTGATTTTCAACGCTCAATGGAGCGATATTGGTGCTTACGTTGGTTGATACAAGAAAATATCGAAACGATCAATGCTTTGGTCATTAAGGAAAATTTGGTAAAACTAGACCATTTGCCATTGGTTGCTAGAGTGCCATCATTGCCGAATTTGGAGCCCGATACCTATGTCAAACTTGAACTATCTGGAATTGATTTACTTGAACGCAGTTTAAATGCAAAATTTCTGCAAAAACAACCTTCTTGAAGCTTAATTTTAGAGAATTGTCGATAAAATGTGACAAGTGAATAGTTGTTGCCTAAAATAGAGAAATCGGACAATGTTAAATCAAATTAAACCGTAGCTTACACTTTGACTGCCACTATCAACACATACAGGGATATATTAACGACAGCAGGTAATCATCTGACTGCACGAGATAATCGTATGTATGTGGCAATGACTACCTCGCTGATTGCACATCTTGCGATACTTTTTGGTGTGACATTCCAATTCCCAACACCAAATTTTGACAATATTGCCAGATCATTAGATGTTGTGCTTGTTAATAACAAAACGCTTTTGGCGCCAACCAAAACGGACATATTGGCGCAAGAAAATCTCGATGGAGGAGGTAATACCGATGAAGATCTGCGTGCTAAAACACCTTTTCCAGTATTGCCAAAGACTAAGCCGTTAACCAATAATGTTGTTGCAGAACAAAAAGCTAAGGAGTTAGAACAGGAAGCTAAAGAACTCATGGCTGCAATGAATAGTACGCACTATATTAATCAACTTGATTCAGATAAGCTGCAGCCTGAAGAAAATCAGATTACACCAGATGCCAGTGATTTACTTCAACGCAGCCTTGATATTGCACGCCTAAAAGCGCAAATTGCGCAAGATCACTCTGCTTATCAGAAGCGCCCGGTTAGGAAATTTGTCGGTGCGCGTACGAAAGAATATCGTTTTGCACGATATGTTGAAGATTGGCGTCTTAAGGTAGAGAGAATCGGTAATCTTAATTACCCTGAATCAGCAAGGAAAGGTAAACTTTATGGTAGTTTACAGCTTACCGTTGGTATCCGCGCTGATGGTAGCTTGGAATCTATTGGTATTAACCGTTCATCGGGTGAATTTATTTTGGATGAAGCGGCTATTCGTATTGTTAGGCTTGCTGGGCAAAATGGGTTTTCAGCGTTTCCACCTGATATTAGCCGAGATACCGATGTCCTCCATATTACCCGTACTTGGGTATTCTCCCGATCAGATCAGCTACTTAGTCAATAGCCATTGGTCTGCTATTTGTTAATGAAATACAGTAGAAGTTGCTATGTCAAAGCTTGATGTTTATGCTGTAATCGGTAACCCTATTGCACATAGTAAATCCCCCTTAATTCACACGGCCTTCGCACTGCAAACCGCTCAGTCAATGCGCTACGAAGCACTGCTGTCACCCGTTGATGAATTTCGAGAGAGTGTTACAGCTTTTCAACAGAAAGGTGGCAAAGGCTTGAATATTACTGTGCCATTCAAACTGGAAGCTTATAAATGTGCAACTCATTTGACAGAACGTGCTGAAATGGCGCAGGCCGTTAATACATTCAAATTTGAGGATAGTAAAATTTTGGGTGACAACACGGATGGCGCTGGATTGGTTCGTGATATTGAAATAAATCTGGGTGTCTCCATCGATTCAAAACGTATTTTACTAATGGGTGCCGGTGGTGCTGCACGCGGGGTCATTCTGCCTATACTAAAGAAGAATCCGAGTATTTTGGCAATAGCCAACCGTACACCTCAAAAAGCACAGCAATTGCAACAACAGTTCGTTGCTTATGGTGATATTGTTTCGGGAGGTTTTATGGAATTTTCGGGTGAAAATTTTGACATTATTATTAATGCAACCTCCGCTAGTCTGAACGACGCATTACCAGAATTGCCTGCCAGTATTTTCGCGAAAGACTCGTTGGCATATGACATGATGTATGGCCATGAACCCACGCGTTTTCTGGTTTTTGCGAAACAAAATGGTGCAGGTTATCTGGCGGATGGTATGGGTATGCTGGTAGAGCAAGCTGCTGAATCGTTTTTTTTATGGCGTGGAATTAGGCCTGAAACAGCAGATGTAATTGCACAGCTTAAAATCGGCACATAGCTTACTCACATCATACTAGGGTCGTTTCTTTGTCCAACTTTCACCTACAGATTGCTACGTGAAGCGTAAAAAAAGACAACATAACAAAGCCACATACTTGAAACGTTGGTTTTGGCTGGCTATATTGTTTATTTTTTATGGCTTATTTCTATATCAACTATGGATTTTCAGTCACGTGTTGTATTGGATTCGCCATAATCCACAAAGTAGCGCTTTTATGCAAAGCCAAATAGATAGCTTGCGCGAAAACAATCCCAACGCAACATTACAGCAGACATGGGTGCCTTATAGCCAAATTTCCGAAGAAATGAAGCGCGCTATTATCGTTGCTGAAGACAGTAAATTTACACAACATAATGGTTTTGATTATGATTCTTTGCAAAATGCTTTTATAAAGAATATCAGGCAGAGACAGTTAACGACGGGTGGCTCCACCATTAGCCAGCAGCTGGCTAAGAATTTGTTTCTTTCGGCTGACAAAACAATAGGACGCAAGCTTCAAGAGGCCGTCATCACAGTAATGATGGAAAATGTGATGACTAAACGGCGTATCCTTGAAATTTATCTGAATATGGTTGAGTGGGGTAATGGTATTTTTGGTGTAGAAGCCGCAGCCCAGCATTATTTTGGCTTGCCGGCTTCATTGTTGACAAAAAAACAAGCTACTTACCTTGCCGCAATGGTCACTAATCCACGGTACTATGATGAGAATCGTGACTCACAGCACTTATTGAAGAAAAAAGAAATTTTTCTCGGGCGATTGCATTCCGTCAAGATTCCATAGTTATAAGTAAGCACTTTAGAAACATCGTTAATTTATAGCTAAATAATTCTTTGTTTATGCTATTAATAGCAGCTTACTAAAAAATTAATTAAGACTATGTGATGAACTATCGATAATAGTGACAACCTATTGTCGATATTTACAACGTAAGGATGGCACGACTTAACCATCGAATATTCCATCATGACTAAAGCCAATAATAAAGATAAGACCGAAAATTTGCAGACACCATTACAGCAGATTACTTACTTATTACGTAAGTACAGGCTGGTGGAAGGTTTTGTTCATTTGCAAAATGAATCTGATCAAGAGCTTGCTGAGTCTTCGGTACAAAAACAAAATTTGGCTGAATTGCAATCTTTGCTTGATCAACTTCACCCCGCTGACATTGCACATATCCTGGAAGCATTGCCGCTAGAGGACCGGCTTTTGGTATGGAGTATGGTCAAAGCAGAATATGATGGTGATGTTTTGCTGGAAGCGTCTGACGCAGTCCGTGAAACGCTGATTACAGAGATGGGTAACAATGAATTGGTTGCTGCAACTGAATATCTTGATACCAACGAGATTGCTGATCTTGCTCCCGATTTGCCGCAAGTTGTTATGGATGATGTTTTCCAGTCATTGCCCATTGCAGAACGCCAGCAATTACGTGCGGCCATGTCGTATCCAGAAGATTCTGTTGGTGCATTGATGGATTTTGATGTTATTACCATCCGTGAAGATGTCCGCCTGGAAGTTGTGTTGCGTTATTTGCGACGGCTGGATGAATTACCTGATCATACTGATCAATTGTTTGTTGTGGATAGAAATGAGCAATTAAAAGGTGTGCTGCTGATCAACAAAATTTTGGTTAGTGACCCAGATATGCTTGTTGCTGATGTGATGACAGAAGAAATGATCACACTGCATCCTGATGATGTCGCCCAGCAAGCTGCCAATGCTTTTGAGCGTTATGATCTGGTTTCTGCCTCCGTTATTGATGCCCATGGCAAAGTACTCGGGCGTGTGACAGTTAATGTTGTGATCGATTTTATCCGTGAGAAGGCCGAGAATGAAGCGTTAAATTTGGCCGGTTTAAAAGAAGAAGAAGACCTTTTTGCGCCAGTACTAAAGAGTGTTAAAAACCGCTGGGTCTGGTTGGCGGTTAATTTGGTTACCGCATTTATTGCTTCGCGTGTCATTGGTGTGTTTGAAGATTCAATTGAGAAATTGGTTGCATTGGCTGCTTTGATGCCCATCATCGCTGGTATTGGTGGTAATTCTGGCAATCAAACCATCACCATGATTGTGCGAGCCCTGGCATTAGAACAAATCAGTTCCAGTAGCGCATGGAAATTAATCGCCAAGGAAATTGGCGTCAGTGCGGTCAATGGTTTTATATGGGGCACAGTTGTTGGCTTGTTTACCTATATAATTTATGGCAATCCCGCACTGGGTTTGGTCATGACCCTGGCGATGATACTAAACTTGCTCTTGGCCGCGTTATTGGGCGTGCTGATCCCGCTAACACTACGCAAATTGGGCCGTGATCCCGCGTTGGGTTCCAGTGTCATGATCACGGCAGTAACTGACAGTGGTGGATTTTTTATTTTTCTGAGTCTGGCGACGATTTTCTTATTGTAAAACAGTTAAATTGCTTGGTCAGACAAATACCGCATGTTTAAAAAACCAGATACACTAATTGTATTAACTCTATTTGGTTTGGTTCTTGCGGCCCCAGCCTTAGCCGACAAAACAGTTGAAGACTTCCACACCTGGGCAGGTATGGAAATGACTGGTGATTTATCCAGCCTTAACCCCAATTACAAAAACTTTAGGTACAAACTTTTTGCACAAGGTCGCTTTGGAGATAATTCGACGCGTTTTACCCAAGCCCTAATACGACCTGGCATCGGCTATGCCATTAATGAAAAAATCACTGTTTGGGTAGGCTATGATTGGGTGCCAACTAGCCGCCCACTTGCGCTCAAACGTCCCTTCAATAACCATCGAATCTGGCAACAATTATCATTGAAAGATAACTAC
>JAOULU010000113.1 GCA_029881855.1 Nitrosomonas sp.
TGCTCATGGCGCAGTAAATTGGACAGTCGTTAAAAATATCTCCCCAGGTATTTTACTGGGCACATTATGTGGTGCAACACTCGCTGGCACACTATCCAGTCAAATTTTAAGTATTATTTTTGTTATTTTTATTTTTTATGCCGCCACACAAATGATACTAAAACTTAATCCAACACCTAGCCTTAAACTTCCAGGAAAAACAGGTATGTTTGTAACTGGTAGTTTAATTGGCGCACTATCCAGCCTAGCTGCTCTTGGTGGTGGCTTGTTGTCCGTCCCCTTTTTGACGCTATGTAATATTAAACTTCATCATGCTATCGGTACTGCTGCGGCGATTGGTTTTCCAATTGCTGTGGCTGGAACAATAGGCTATGTTGCCAATGGCCTTATGCAATCACAACAATTACCTGACCATACACTTGGATATGTCTATTTACCTGCACTTGGCTGGCTTATCCTTGCCAGTATGTTAACAGCACCTATTGGTGCAAGAACCACACACACAACACATATAAACATACTTAGAAAGATATTCGTGATACTGCTCTATTCCCTTGGAGTCAAAATGCTATTTGGTATCATATAAACCCTATTGCTTATTATTCTTTTTTCTATTGGAACTCTAGTACAGTAAACACACCACTGGCGCACGAAATAATATAAGTTTTCGATAAAGTTCCATTTTTGTCTCACCTCATCACTCTATAAAATCTCACGCTGAAAGATATATTTTTGTTAAAAATTTTGGTTAATAATTCTTACAAACATGTAATGAGTTGATTATAAGATCTAATTATTTATGTCCTTAGATTACTAACATAGTAAGAAGAAAATACGGGTAAATTTGGCTCTTTCTCACAGATTCACCCTAACGGCAGTATGCTACCTTTCTCTCATAAATTCTATCTGATTATAATTAATTTTTAGCAATTACTATGATGATAAATCAGCAACTTAGTAATGTAATTGACTAGTAAATTTGTTATATACATCCATTCCTGGGAGTCCACACGATGCTGGTTATTGTAGGCTATATCATCACTATATTTTCAATATTTGGCGGTTTTGCCCTGGCCGGTGGACATCTTATATTACTTTGGCAACCTGTCGAGATTCTTATGATTTGTGGAGGTGCACTAGGTGCATTTGTCGTAGGCAACTCAAATAAAGCATTAAAAGCCACCATGAAAAGGTTGCCCGCTGTCCTGAAAGAAACCAAATATTCTAAAGAAGTCTATATGGAGTTGCTCACATTACTTTATGAGATTCTTGGAAAAGTTCGTAAAGAAGGATTAATGTCTATTGAAGCAGATGTTGATGATCCTCAAAGCAGTCCAATTTTCACAAAATACCCATCTATTATTGGCGATCATCATGTCACTGAATTTATAACTGATTATTTACGCTTAATGGTTGGGGGTAATCTCAACGCACTAGAAATTGAAAATTTGATGGATAGCGAATTGGAAACACATCATCAAGAAGCGGAAGTGCCCATCCATGCAGTTGCTAAGGTGGGAGATGGGCTACCTGCATTTGGCATTATTGCCGCTGTAATGGGCGTTGTGCATACCATGTCATCAGTTCATCTCCCACCAGCTGAGTTAGGTATGTTAATTGCGGCAGCCCTCGTTGGCACTTTCCTGGGCATTTTATTGGCTTATGGGTTTGTAAGTCCGCTAGCAGGAAAACTTCAACACCAACTTCATGAATCAAGCAAATTATATGAGTGCATCAAAATTACTTTGTTGGCTAATCTTAATGGTTATTCACCTGTACTTGCAGTTGAATTTGGTAGGAAAGTTCTATTCACAACCGAACGACCCTCTTTTTTAGAACTGGAAGAACACGTCAAACAAAACAAATCCTAATCAATAAATATCAAGATCATACCAATACATTGCCTGTCTGAACCCAGAGGAAACTGATGGCCGACGATCTTTCACAACGCCCCATTATCATTAAACGTATCAAAAAGGCTTCAGGTGGTCACCATGCTGGGGCATGGAAAATTGCATATGCTGATTTTGTCACAGCTATGATGGCCTTTTTCCTTCTTTTGTGGCTTCTAAGTTCAGCAAGCGAGGACAGTTTAAGAGGCATTTCAGACTATTTCCAAAACCCAGAACCTCAGAAAGTTGCGCTATCAGGTGGTGCTAATGTTGGGGATGCCACAAGCATAATAAAGGGCGGAGGAAAAGATCTCTCACGTCAAGATGGGCAGGTGCAAAAAGGAGTCGTTATAGAAGAAAAAGTTAGCCGTGAATCAAACAAAAAGATACGACAACATGCTGAAATGCAAAGACTGAAAAAACTAAAACATAATATTGAACAAGCCATTGAGGCTAACCCTTCATTAAATCAGTATAGAAACCAAATGCTCCTAGATATTACGACGGATGGATTACGCATTCAAATTGTTGACGAAAAAAACCGACCAATGTTCGCCATCGGCAGCGCTGAATTAAAATCCTATACAAAAGCAATCTTACATGAAATAGGCAAAACACTTAATGATGTGCCTAATAAAATAAGTCTTTCTGGCCACACTGATGCAATGCCCTTTCAATCTGGAGACAAAGGCCACAGTAATTGGGAATTGTCTGCAGACCGTGCTAATGCATCCCGTAGAGAGTTAATAACTGGTGGCATGAACTCCACTAAAGTTCTACGTGTTGTGGGCTTATCTTCAGCCATATTACTTGATAAGGACAATCCTTTAAATCCCATTAATCGGAGAATTAGCATTATTGTTATGAATGAAGAAGCTGAGAAAGTAATAACCGAGGATGGCGGCGCATTCAAAATTGATACAGAAGATACAACTGATAATGAATTAATTCTTAACCCAGTTCAGCCAGATTCTGCAAAAACAAATGAATCTGTAGATCCTCAAGCTGCTTCGCCAGCTACTCCTGTAACAGAAACTGCACCAGCCATAGTTACAACCCCAGCTCCAGCTCCAGCTCCAGCTCCAGCTCCAGCTCCAGCTCCAGCTCCAGCTCCAGCTCCAGCTACTAATGCTGACCCAACTTCTGCTCCGGAAGCTATAACTCCTGATACTACGGCTCCTGTTTCTCCTATTACACCGATTTCTCCTATCAAGCCAATTTCTATCTCACCTATTACAATCTCTCCTCCCACAGCACCCTCTGTAAAGAATTCTGACTGATAATGGAAGAAAATCTATGTCATTATTAATTTCTTATATTCGATTGCCGTCAATACTGGCATTACTCTCCCAAATATCTTCATTAACAATTACTATTTGTCTCGCAATGGCAGCAGATTTCCCTTTAAATTTCATTGAATGGTCGTTAGTTCAAGGTAGTATCGCGGCATTTATTGGATATCAATTGAAAATGGCTGCTTGGTGGATACCCATACACTTTTTATTTATGCCTGCCTTGGTAGCCATATTATCGCTAGAGCTATCGCCATTATGGTTTAGTGTGTCATTTCTACTGTTATTTTTAATTTATGGAAAAACTTACCAGACACAAGTTCCACTCTATCTTTCAAGTCAAGACGTTACCCGTGCCATAACATCATTATTACCCACCCACCAAAGGTTCACATTTATTGATTTAGGAAGTGGCTGTGGCGGCCTGTTAAATAAGCTAAGTAAAACGCATACTCAAGGGACATACTATGGTATTGAAGCGGCAACTCTTCCCTTTTTAATCAGCAAATTAAGGAACCTACTCATCGCCACCAAATGCAATATTAAATGGGGTGATTTTTGGCATCATGACCTCTCACACTACGATGTCGTGTATGCATATCTATCACCAGTACCAATGGAATCACTGTGGGAAAAAGTGCGTCAAGAAATGCGCCCTGGGAGCCTTTTAATCAGTAACACTTTCAAAATTCCTGGAGTTGAACCAGAAAAATGCATACAACTGAATGACTTTTCAAAATCTACATTGTATATCTGGCGAATATAATTCTTAATGTCATTGACGCCGCCATGTTGTACCGTGTGCTCCATCTTCAAGAATAACTCCTGCTTCCAACAAACACTGTCGCACAGCATCAGCTTTTACATACTCACCTTCTTTTCGCGCAACCAACCGCTGCTGAATCATTTCTTCTATTTGATCCGACGATAACTGACCACTATCCTCTGTAAGTGGTTTGTTTTGCAAGTAGTCCTGCGGGTTTTGTTGTAATAGACCAAGTATTCCACCTAATGCCTTAAGCAGTGCAGCATGTTGTGTTGAACTTGTTTTATTAATTGTTGTTGCCAGCTCAAACAACACAGCTATCGCATCAGGCGTATTAAAATCATCATTCATTGCGGTCATAAATGTTTGGGCATTTGAATCTTCCCAATCGACAGCTATTGTAGGTACGTCTCCAATTTCTTTTAGCGCAATATATAAACGATCTAATGCAAGTTTTGCATCTTTAAGGTGCTGATCCGAATAATTAAGAGGACTACGGTATTGTGCGCGAAGAATAAAAAAACGAACTACCTCTGGTTGATATTGACTCAACACTTCTCTGACAGTAAAAAAGTTCCCTAATGATTTAGACATCTTTTCACTATCAACACGTACAAACCCATTGTGCATCCAATAATTTACAAAAGTATGGTCATGCGCCCCTTCACTTTGAGCAATTTCATTTTCATGATGAGGAAATTGCAAATCTTGTCCCCCACCGTGGATATCAAAATGCTCTCCAAGAAAATGCTCACTCATTGCCGAGCATTCTATATGCCAACCTGGTCGTCCTTTGCCCCATGGCGAGTCCCAATAAGGTTCCCCTGGTTTTGCTGCTTTCCATAATACAAAATCGAGCGGGTCATTCTTATATTGGTCAATTTCCACACGTTCCCCAGCACGCAAATCCTCCAATGACTTTCCTGAGAGTTTTCCATAACCAGGAAAATTACGTACAGCATAATATACATCGCCATTATTTGCGGGATACGCCAGTGCTTTATCGATCAACACACTAATCATATTAATCATATTATCGACGTAACGCGTGGCACGAGGTTCATGCGTTGGCTGTTTAACACCTAAGGCTGCCGCGTCTTCATCCATTGCCTTTATAAAGCGATTTGTCAAAACTTCTATGGATTCATTTTGTTCCAGCGCACGCTGAATGATTTTATCGTCAACATCGGTAATATTGCGCACATAAATTACTTCATATCCACTAGACTCAAACCACCTTGCAACCGTATCAAATACGACCAAAACACGTGCATGACCAAGATGACAATAGTCATAAACAGTCATCCCACATACATAAATTTTTAACTTGCCCGCAACTAATGGTACGAATTCTTGTTTTTCCCGAGTCAGAGAATTATAAATTTTAAGCATTATGCTAATGAGATTAGATTGTAGAATTGACTAACTTCTTGTTAGAATTTCGGTTGTTTACGTATTAACTAGAAAAAAGCTTGGCGAGTATAGCATAATAGACTTTTAGAGCAGTTTCCTTAAACTTTCAACACTTAACATTATCTCGACAGGAAATAACATGCGAATCATTCAACCCATTGTTTTTGTTTATTTATTCCTAATTTGTATGACGGCATATGCGGCCAATCCGCAAGTTATTATGAAAACAAATTTCGGTAATATTACGCTCGAACTATATCCTGATAAAGCACCAAAGTCCGTTCAGAATTTCTTACAATACATTGAAGACGGCTATTATAGAAATACTATATTTCATAGGGTTATTCAAAACTTCATGATTCAGGGTGGTGGCTTTGACACTACCCTGACGCAAAAAAAAACGCACCCACCCATAGAGAATGAAGCAGCCAATGGTCTAAAAAATGAAATTGGAACCATTGCTATGGCACGCACCTCTGACCCACATTCTGCAAC
>JAOULU010000114.1 GCA_029881855.1 Nitrosomonas sp.
TAACTCAGTAACTCAGATTTTGGGGATTTACACAGCAGTACTCTATTGCCTTCCTACTAGGATTTAGGATGGGCTAATGGCATAGATCAGCAACGTTGTTATAAATGCGATAAATAGTGTTTTAAGCCCCAACCATAGCCAGAAATGCCCACTGATACGACCGAGGAACACGCCAAGAAGAAAAATAATAATAAAAGCAAGCACAGTAGCGTATTCCACAGGCTTTGGAATAAGTTCTGGATACCAGTGTCCAAGCGCAAGTGGCAAAATAATAATAAGAGCAATTAGAAAGGGCGCTAAGCCATTAATAATGGCAATCAAGAATGGCATCAAACGTGCAGCCTTTCCATGCGCTGACTCACCCAAGTCGGTAATCATGGCTTCTTCCAAAACCTTCAGCTCATGCGCTCGCTCAGCGGTTTCACTGATATAGGCACTGGTCAAACCACTCATACCAAGAGCAACAGCTGCGCCCAGACAAACACTAATGGCTACCGACAGCGCCACTTGGTCACTAACGTAAAAACCCATTAGCAAACCTAGCATGGTCAGCGCCCCATCAAAACCATTAACCACAAAATAACGTCGTGCAATACGTTGGGATCGCGTAATACGTATGAATAATAAAAGTTGATCGGCAATACTCATAACCTATTAACCTGCATTTTTCATCAGTTACTGGAATATTGACGGTGAGCAAAACTGAATTGAGTGTGTTCACTATCAAACTACAGTTATTCCGCGCAGTAAAGAACGCGTGCGCAATCCAACATAGCGCAAGCTAATTATGAATCAAACTGTATCGTGACCACCTATAACTTCCACTTCATCAATACTATGCACGGTTCCTCCCATGGCGCTGATAGCCTCGGAGATGATATTAAATTGAATATCTTCTCCATCAATCGTTAAAACAACAGATTCTGTTTGTTCATCCACTTCTACGACTGAGAACTTGATATAACAATCAGGAGACTGCTCCGCCAATGACGTAGCAAATTCCAGTCCATTGGGCTGATGGGGTTTAAGCACATCAAGAATCAGACGTTTTACTTTTACCATGCTTGTAAGATTAAAGTTAACAGTAGCCATCACCAGTGTCTAACAGCAACAACCCTATTGCAACTAAAATCTAATGTTTGTGCAGAGAACGAATTAATTATTCGAATATGTGATAGCTGATTTCTAAGAGAACAGAGTTTATACTCTAACAACAAGTCACATCACAACCCAAGGTTTGCACCGGCCTATATTTACCATATGAATTGCAACAAGAACCACATGAATGCACTTTTCAATTATGGTGGCTGTAACACTTGCAGAAGAGAAAAACTAACCTGTCAATCAGTCAACAAATAATTTGTATATAACAACACAGGGACGCTACAATTGCACTCAACCATTTTTCACTAAACATTGTTGATGAGGATCATATGAAACACTTTATCATTATCATGTCCTTAGCGGCTATTTTGTTCACCGGCATCGCACACGCGACCGACAGAGTGCCATACGGCAATCAAGTTTACACCGTTCAAAATTACGTTCGTATGACGCCACACATTGCCACTTCTGGCATGATAGGCGATGGCGGTGCACCATTATTAGCTGCCCATAATTTCAGAACCATTATTGACCTACGCACTGCCACAGAGGGAACAGAAGAAGAAAAAGCACTGGTTGATGCGCAAAATATGGTTTATATCAATATTCCAACCACCGTCGCCGGATTTACTGAGGAGCAACTAGCCGCATTCTCCAAAGCGATTGAAAACGCAGAGAAACCTATTTTAGTTCACTGTGGTTCAGGCAACCGAGCTGGCGGCATGTGGGCAAGCTATCGGATCAGCAAAGGCATCGATCCCGAACAAGCACTAGCCGAAGGTCGCAAAGCCGGTATGCGCCCACCGATGGAAGAGAATGTTAAAGAATTTATGAAGGTCATGTAATCATGATTCTAATTAATGCCGATAGCGCTTGGTCTATCGGCATTTCCTAATATTTAGCGGAGATGTTTTTTCATCGATGTCTGACAACACCCTCATTCAGGCACTTCAAAACCCCACCCTTTACGACCACCCAATTACTCGTTTTCAAGTGATTGAAACCCATATTTCTTGGGTTATTCTCACAGGCTTTTACGCCTACAAAATTAAGAAACCGGCTAATCTGGGTTTCTTAGACTTCTCCAATCTAGAAAAGCGGCACTATTATTGTCAACAAGAAGTGCTGTTGAACAAACGCCTTGCCCCTGATATTTACCTTAGCATCGTTGCTATTGGCGGAAGACCCGACGCGCCTTCTTTTAATATCAACCCAATTATTGAATATGCCGTCAAAATGCGCCAATTCTCTCAATCAGCACGACTGGACATTATATTAAATCGTAATGAACTTGAAGCTGAACATATTGATCAATTGGCTGACCAGATTGCCCAATTTCACAGCAAAGCTGAGATAGCATCAAACAACAACCCCTATGGTGAACCTACAACGGTATTTGAACCCATTGACAAAAATTTTCAGCAAATTTCACCATTTCTTAGTGAAAAAAAAGATATTCAACAACTTGATAGGCTAGAAAAGTGGAGTATGCGTCAATATGAACAATTACAGCCGATAATTAAAAAACGCAAATTAGAGGGCTTTGTTCGCAATTGTCATGGTGACATGCATCTGTCCAACATCGCATTATTAGATGGAGAAATCACTGTCTTTGATTGTATTGAGTTTAATGAGTCACTGCGTTGGATTGATGTCATGAGTGAAGTGGCCTTTATCACCATGGATTTAATCGATCGCAACAAACCCACTTTTGCCGCGCATTTGCTTGACCGTTATTTACAACGTAGTGGGGATTATAGTGGATTAGCCTTACTCAAATTCTATCAAGTCTATCGTGCCTTGGTACGTGCCAAAGTTGCAATTATCCAAGCGAGTGATACAACCGCAACCCTAACAGACAAACAACATACTATTAAACTTTACAAAGAATATACCGATCTGGCTGAAACCTTTACACATGCCCCACCTGTAACACTCTTTATTACGCATGGCGTATCTGGCTCAGGTAAAACCACCTTGACGCAACCTTTATTAGAAAAATGGAATTTGATTCGAATACGATCAGATATTGAACGCAAACGATTGTTTGGCATGCAAGCGGAAGATCATACCGACACCGCCATTTATCACAAAGTCTATGGAGAAGATGCACATCAACATACATATCACCACCTACTCACAACAACCAAACAAATCTGCCAGAGCGGCTTCTCCGTTATTGTTGATGCAACCTTCCTCAAACAAACCCAGCGCCAACAGTTTCAAAACCTTGCAAGGGAATTGAATATTCTATTTGTTATTCTTGATTTTCATGCTGACAAGCAATGCTGTAACGACAGGATAAAGTTAAGAACAAATACAAAAAGTGATGCTTCAGAAGCAACCAGTGAAGTACTACAGCATCAATTATCGACCGAAGAGCCCTTAACCGAACACGAAGCTGACCACATTATTCACATTGACAGTAGCACCGGAAATACCAGTGAACAATTACTTGATGCTCATAATGCTTTATCTTTACATCTCAATCACTAGAATCAAGTCACTCACTCAACTCCAAAGATTCTTCAAATTCAAAACGCGCTTCATCAATTGCTTCTAGGATCTGTGACTTGAATTCATCTCTGGAGTAATGCTCTTCCAGCTTCAACAGCAGGTGTTCAATGCCCAGCCCAACACTAATACCACCAAGCACACCCCCAATTGCCGCACCGATTGCCGTACCAACGCCAGGAAACACAGAACCAACTGCCGCACCACTGGCTGCACCAGCAGCAGCGCCACCTACCACACTGGCTGCTTTACCTGCAGCAACCTTAACTAATGCTTTGGCACCAATTTGTATAACGCCTTTTGCAATAACCTTTGCGGTTACTTTTCCAGCAATTGCGCCCGTTACTGCACCAGCAACACCAACACCCCCTGAGATAAGAAGGCGATCTTCCAGATTAACAATGACACTATGGTTCGGCGGTTCTTTTATCGCATCAAGTGGGGAATATTGAACAATTTCTGGCTCTAGCGTTACTGGTTCAACATGGTTTTGTGCCAAAATCTGATTGATTTTCTCTAAGTATTCAGCATGCAGCGCTTCATTTTTTTTCATCGCATCTTCAATGGATTGCTGAACAGGGCCAAATGCATTGCCCTGCATGAGATAATCTTCTAATTTCTCGATCATCCAGTTTTCCAGCTTACCGGTTGCCAGCGCCACAATCCGTTCATATTCCCCTGGCAAACTATAGTACCAATCGAGATAGTCATCTACATTCTCAGCCATCATCTGAAAGCCAGCATCGGTATTCTGTTTCAACTCATTAACAGATTCTTCCAGCTCACTGATTGCCTCAAGATAAGCTTGTCTTGTCTGAGCAATAGTGCCTGGCTTATAGTAGTCATCACCAATTTTTTCCAATGTTTCTACAACAACAGATTGTGATTCTTGTATTTTCTCGACAACTTGTGGCGTCGAACGTAACCAGCCATCCAAATAAACCGTTGCGGGAACATAAATAAAAAGCATAAAAAATGTGATCAATCCAGATGCTATTGCTAGAACACGTGGTGGCACTTTGACGGGTTGCTCAATATCCTGCAAAGGACCAAGGATTCGACGATATTCAGTTAACGGCACCATAAAACTGGATAATGCAAGCGCAATATTGTAAAAAAGCATTAAACTACCCAGAAATATGAGTAGCACATAAAGTAAGTCATTAAGTGACTGCAAATTACCCAGCGCATAAACTTTCAAACCTTCTATAAAACCCAGGAGTCTTGCTGTTTCCAAAATCAAAACACTGTTAGTGGCCGCATCTTCGATACCCTGACTTTTTATCTGAATAGCTTCTGCCAAAGAACCATATTGATGAAAATCACCCGCCAATTTCACATATAAAACATAGAACACGGCCATTACCAAGGCAGTTAACCAACGTGTCCAAGTAAGCGATTTATGCAGGGCGATATAAGGTTTATATTCTCGCGCTGCAATGGGTTCAAAAATAGCTTGGATCGCCATAAATACAGAGATTGTCAGTATGAATGCAGCCCATTCCAACTTTTGTGTCACACCAAGGTAAAATAATAATAAGAAAGCGAACATCACTGACCACAACGCCCAACCAATATAGGGCAGGATTCTTCTGCTTAAAAACCAATACAGAATACCTAAATTGCGAAATTGATTAGCGTGGTGAATTCTCTGAATAGTCACTGCATAAGTTGCTGCAAGATACAGTGGCAATCCAAATATAAAGGTCGCCAGTAAAGCAAACCACAACTGCTGGTCTGGAATCATATGGCCGATGAAATAAGCAAATGCCAACCAACTGATCGACAATGCCAGAAAGCCAAAAATTCTTGTTATAGGAGACATCTAAAATTCCATGTGATTCCGGGGAGATATTAGATCCAATTTTCTTACACAAATAAGAATGAAAATTAAAACCAGAGGAAAACACCGATTAATTCAGACTCAAGCAGATGACAAGATAAAACTATTCACACCAAGATCTACGAAAGGATAGATAATTTATGCTTACTGATATTGAATAATGAAAAAATAGCGTTCTCGCAACCCCGAATATTCTAAACTTTGTAAAGTTTAACCCAAAGATTTAGTCAACGAGTTACATTTTTTTACGCAATCACTATAGCAACTATTTTCAAGAAAATATTTAATACACGAAAACAAATACTATTTATTCT
>JAOULU010000115.1 GCA_029881855.1 Nitrosomonas sp.
TTTTGTGGAAAAAGTCAGCATGAAGTTAGGAAGCTTATTGCTGGCCCGTCGGTATTTATTTGTGATGAATGTATAGAGCTTTGTAACGATATCATTCGCGAAGAAATCCAGGGGGATGAGGCAACAAAACTGGTTAAATCTAATTTGCCGGTACCTCATGAAATATGTCAGATATTGAATCAATATGTCATTGGGCAGGACGCAGCTAAGAAGATACTCTCTGTTGCTGTTTATAATCATTATAAACGTTTGAAGAGTGTGTCTAAATCTAAGTCTGATGATGTTGACGAAATAGAGTTGGCGAAGAGTAACATTTTACTTATTGGCCCGACGGGATCAGGCAAGACATTATTGGCTCAGACGCTGGCCAGACTTTTGGATGTGCCTTTTATCATGGCTGATGCAACCGCATTGACTGAGGCAGGCTATGTTGGCGAAGATGTAGAAAATATTATTCAGAAATTATTGCAAAAATGTAATTATGATGCGGACAAAGCTCAACGCGGTATAGTTTATATTGATGAAATAGACAAAATATCACGTAAATCCGACAATCCGTCCATTACTCGCGATGTGTCAGGTGAAGGTGTGCAACAAGCACTGCTAAAACTAATAGAAGGAACGACAGCATTAGTTCCACCTCAAGGTGGGCGAAAGCATCCTAATCAAGAATTTGTTCAAGTTGATACGACAAATATCTTATTTATATGTGGTGGCGCGTTTGATGGCCTTGATAAAGTAATAAGAGCACGCTCAGAAAAGGGCGGTATTGGTTTTGGTGCTGAAGTTAAAAGTAATAATCGTAAAGATATTAGTAAGGTTTTGCGAGAAGCAGAGCCTGAGGATCTTGTTAAATTTGGTTTGATACCAGAATTTGTTGGTCGTCTTCCTGTAGTAGCAACACTGGATGAATTGAATGAGTCAGCACTGATTCAAATTCTGACAGAACCTAAAAATGCACTTGTGAAGCAGTATTGGAAGATGTTTAACATGGAAGGTGGTGTTGAGCTTGAGTTCCGTGAGCAAGCATTGCACGAAATTGCTAAAAAGGCGCTAATACGAAAAACAGGTGCGCGTGGTTTGCGCTCAATCCTAGAGGAAATATTGTTAGATATTATGTATGACCTTCCTTCATTAGAGAATGTCTCTAAAGTAGTGATTGATTACAATTCAGTTAATGATGATATTAAGCCCATCCTCATTTTTTCAGAAAAAACAAAGGTGGCCAAAAGATCTAAATAATTGATGCTGTAATATTATTTAATTTTGTTAGTTATATCTTTAAGATTCTTTGTCTGCACACTGACCATTTGGACTGCTCTAGTACGTTATATAGACAAGATATTCAATTGCTGTGGAACTGATAAAGCAAGAATATACACATAATAGTTTCTGTTTTGATTGTTAACGCTGAACAGAATTATGTTAATGTGTTTTTATATATGATTAATCTTGAGTTTCTGGATAATACCCATACTTTTATCTTAACAGTAATTATAAATGAGTTGATATGACTTCTTTAGTGAATAATCCAGAGCAGCTAATATTGCCGCTATTACCATTACGTGATGTGGTTGTTTTCCCACACATGGTCATTCCGTTATTTGTTGGCCGGCAAAAGTCCATTAAAGCGCTTGAACTTGCAATGGAATCGAATAAAAGTATTTTGCTTGTTGCGCAAAAAATGGCGGCAAAAGATGATCCGGCACCAGAAGATCTTTATGATGTTTGTAGTGTGGCTAGCTTGCTGCAAATGCTCAAATTGCCAGATGGCACTGTTAAAGTTCTTGTGGAAGGTAATCACCGTGCGCGCATAAAAGAACTAATTGAGTCAGAGACACATTTTTCAGGAAAGGCATCGAAAGTAATTATAGATGCTGAAGATAACCCTGAGGCTGAGGCAATGCGGCGTGCAATACTGACCCAATTTGATCAATATGTAAAACTCAACAAGAAAATACCACCAGAAATTATTACTTCGTTGGGTGGAATTGATGAAGCCGGACGCCTGGCTGACACAATTGCGGCCTATCTGCCGTTAAAGCTTGAACAAAAACAGGAAATTCTGGAAATATTTGATGTTCCTAAACGTTTGGAGCATTTGTTGGGATTGCTAGAAACTGAACTAGACATTCTTCAAGTCGAGAAACGTATTCGTGGCAGAGTGAAACGCCAGATGGAAAAGAGTCAGCGTGACTATTATCTTAACGAACAAGTTAAAGCAATACAAAAAGAATTAGGTGAAGGCGAAGATGGTGCCGATCTAGAAGAAATTGAGAGAAAAATTAAAGCGGCACAAATGCCTAAAGAAGCGCGTGTTAAAGCAGAATCAGAGCTTAAAAAATTACGTTTAATGTCGCCGATGTCGGCTGAAGCAACTGTGGTACGTAATTACATTGACACCTTAGTTGCATTGCCATGGAAAAAGAAAAGTAAGATTAGTAAAAACTTGAAAATTGCTGAAGCAGTTTTAGAGGAAGACCATTACGGGTTAGAGAAGGTAAAAGAAAGGATTGTCGAATATTTAGCAGTGCAGCAGCGAGTAGATAAATTAAAGGCGCCCATTCTTTGTTTAGTAGGTCCGCCAGGTGTAGGTAAAACATCTTTAGGGCAGTCGATTGCACGTGCGTCAAACAGAAAATTTGTGCGTATGTCGCTAGGTGGGGTACGTGATGAGGCAGAAGTTCGCGGGCACCGGCGTACATATATTGGATCAATGCCCGGGAAAATTCTGCACAATATGAGTAAAGTAGGTGTTAAAAATCCATTATTTTTACTTGATGAAGTAGACAAAATGGGTATGGATTTTCGTGGTGACCCTGCATCAGCATTATTAGAAGTTTTGGATCCGGAACAAAATAATACTTTTGTTGATCATTATGTTGAAGTTGAGTATGACTTGTCAGATGTAATGTTTGTGGCTACCGCTAATTCTTTAAATATTCCACCTGCATTACTAGACCGCCTAGAGGTCATTAATTTATCAGGGTATACAGAAGACGAGAAGTTAAATATTGCAACCCGTTATTTATTACCTAAACAAATGAAGAATCACGGGTTAAAGAAGAATGAATTAAGTGTATCTGAATCAGCATTGCGTAATATCACGCGTTATTACACAAGAGAATCTGGTGTGCGTGCTATGGAACGTGAAATATCAAAGCTATGCCGGAAGGCGGTTAAAGCTTTGCTACTTAAAACCACCAAAGGAAAAATATCAGTTACAGCACGTAACCTTGATAAGTATTTAGGCGTGAGACGTTATACCTATGGTGTAGCTGAAGATGAGAATCAGGTTGGACAAGTTACAGGTTTAGCTTGGACTGAAGTGGGTGGCGAATTGTTGACTATAGAAGCCGTGGTGTTACCAGGTAAGGGTAAGACAATTACAACGGGTAAACTGGGCGAGGTTATGCAAGAGTCAATCCAGGCTGCACTGTCAGTTGTTAGAAACCGTTCTCAGATATTGGGTATAGCCGAGGATTTTTATCAAAAAAATGATATTCATATTCATTTACCTGAAGGCGCTACGCCTAAAGATGGTCCTAGTGCGGGTATTGGGATTTGTGTTGCTATGGTATCAGTTTTGACTAATATTGCTGTGAGATCAGATGTTGCAATGACGGGAGAAATAACTTTGCGCGGCGAAGTTCTGCCGATTGGTGGCCTCAAGGAAAAATTATTGGCGGCACATCGTGGTGGAATTAAGACAGTGCTGATTCCTGAGAAGAACGTGAAGGATTTAGCTGATATTCCTGCAAATATAAAGAGCCAGTTAACGATTCAACCTGTGCAATGGGTTGATCAGGTGCTTGATCTGGCATTAGAGCATAAACCTAATGTTATCTCTACACCGATTGCTTCATCTTCTTTGCAATCAAGTACGGAAGATAAAGTATCGGACACAGTTATTAAGCACTAAGTATTGACTTAAATAGTACTACTCATCATATTGCAGACTAAATAAACCTTAGTGGTTCATTCTGTTTATGAAAGAATTTAATTCGCAAAGACGCAAATTATTGCAATATGGTTTTATGAGTTTGGGTGTTTTTGTTGGCAGCAATCTGCTGCCTTCGTCGCTTAGGGCCGCGCCTTTATCTAGAATAGCACTGGGTTCACTACTTCCTCCTGATCAAAATGGTGTGCGCCTTCCCGAAGGATTTTCATCTCGAATTCTCGCACAATCTAGCCAGAAAATTTTTAACTATACTTGGCATGCGGCACCTGATGGTGGTGCAGTATTTGCCACAGAAGATAGTGGCTGGGTGTATGTTTCCAATAGTGAAATGAAAAACAAAACAGGTGGGGTGGGTGTGTTACGGTTTAGTCAACAGGGTGAAATTATTGATGCTTATTCAATCCTAAGAAATACCAGCCGTAATTGTGCAGGAGGCCACACACCTTGGCAAACATGGTTATCTTGTGAGGAGATTGATAAAGGGCAAGTTTGGGAATGTGACCCTTTTGGAAATAATCCGCCAAAGATAAGGAAAACACTTGGGGCGTTTAAGCATGAAGCTGCTGCTGTTGACCTTAACAACAAACAAATCTATTTGACTGAAGATGAGCCGGATGGTTGTCTATATCGCTACACAGCACATTCGTTTGATGCACGGGGAAACCCGGATTTAGACGATGGTTTTCTTGAGGTAGCTGAAGTAATCAGTGGTGGTATTGGTACAGTACGTTGGCATCGATTACCTGATCCATTAGCAATGACAACACCAACGCGTAAGCAGTTATCAAATATAACGCGTTTTAATGGTGGAGAAGGTATTTGGTATCATGATGGCAGCATTTATTTTACGACTAAAGGTGATGATCGTGTATGGTCATACCATACTGAGGATAGTCAGTTAGATATTGTTTACAATGCTGCTTTTTATGAGAGGCCTATTTTAACTGGTGTTGATAACATTACAGCGAATAAATCAGGAGACTTGTTTGTTGCAGAAGATGGCGGAAATCTACAGATTGTTGTGATTAGCGGGAAAGCTATATATCCTTTGCTACAAATCGTTGATCAAAATCGTTCAGAAATTACAGGACCTGCCTTTAGTCCTGATGGCTCTCGGTTATATTTTAGTTCTCAGCGAGGAAAAAGTGGACGTCCAGAAGATGGTATTACTTATGAAATAAGTGGACCATTCTAATTAATGATTGAGTACTTCTTATTAGTGTGGTTGTTTGTCTTTCAATTTTTGATCAATAAATACTGCTAAGCTACCTAATGTCTCAAATGTTTTAGCGCTTATTTCATTATCATCGATAGATATTCCAAAATGTTTCTCTAGAGCTGTAATAAGTGAAACAACTGCAAATGAGTCGAATTCAGGGATGTTTCCTAATAAAATAGAATCATTTCCTAATTCGTTTGCACGCTCTCCAAGACTCAGTACTTCGGATAAAATAGTTTTTAATTCATTAAGATGTTGCATTCTTGTTCCAGGTTGATTCCACGCCGAATCTAGGGCTACCTAAAATTGTGTGCCATTATAACTCGCCGATATCATGACGCAAAAGTGTTTAAATTAAAATGAATGCAGCATTATTGTCATAGTGTAATCTTGCAGGTTAAGGGAACGACCACAAAAAACAGCATTTTACATGAGTCCTGGGGAGTCTACGTTAAAAAAGACAAAAATATGAGTTTGCTTTTATTCTTGAGTGCTTATTTCAAGATGTTTTATTTTATGGTGGCATTACTTGATCAGTTAGACTGATTGAGTTTCGTAGAAACGATAAGAAGTTGACTTATTGTCTTAACCC
>JAOULU010000116.1 GCA_029881855.1 Nitrosomonas sp.
TAACTCATTCTCAATAATTTTTTTTCGTTCCACACTAAGCTGTTCAAATTCAGCGCTAGCATGCAGTTGTTTAAATTTTTCAAATAATTGTTGATCCTGAGATATTTCCGCATAAAATTGTGTGATGAGTGGTAAATTTGCATTGTAGGTTTCACGTAACGCTGAACTATTCATCACTGCGTTCAAATGTGACACTTGCCCCCATGCCCGCGATAATCGTTCATTGGCATCGACCATGGGTTGCACAAAATTTTGCCAAGTAGGCGCATCACTATCATTACGCACTTTGTCAATGACAGTCCTATTTTCATTCAACAGCACCTCTATTGCTGGTGTAATATGCTCATTGTTTATATCTAAAAAACGCGGCAACCCAGAAAAGTCAAGCAGTGGATTCAATATCTTGCTCCAAAATAACTAATTAAAAAGAATTCTTGATTTACACACTTTTGCCATAAACAACATGGCCATTTACAAGTGTGTATCGAATACCGCCAGGTAATTCCATCCCCAAGAAAGGTGTGTTTTTACCCTGGCTAAGAATAGCTGATGGTGTCACTTGCCAATAATACTCTGGGTCAAATATACATAAATCTGCAGCACTTCCGACCGAAAGATGACCAGCAGCCACACCTAATATTTGTGCAGGCTCGTAGGTGATTTTTGCCAGAATCTCAATCATAGGGAGATTCATTTCCATGCCCCATTTTAAGGTTAAAGGCAGCAATAACTCTACACCCATAGCACCCATTTCAGATTGACCAAAAGGCAGCAATTTGGCATCCTCATCAACGGGCGCATGATCTGAGCATATGGCGTCAATTACACCGTCAAATAGACCTTTGCGCAATGCTTCGCGATCATTCGCGCTACGCAATGGCGGCATCATATGGCAATTAGAGTCAAAAAAACCAATATCCATTTCTGATAAATGGATGTGATTAATTGTCACATCACAAGTTATCGGCAACCCCTGCTGTTTGGCAGCACTTATCATCATAATGCCTTCTGCACTGGATACACGACATATATGTACTCTGACACCTGTTTCCTGTGCTAATAATATGATATTTGATAGAGCAATAGTTTCAGCACAAACAGGTACCGTAGGCAAACCTAAGCGAGTTGCAACTTCTCCATCATGGGCTACACCATGATTCGTTAGATTAATTTCTTGCGGACGTAACCACACTGAAAAATTAAAAGTTGCGGCATAATTCATCGCTTGCATTAAAACTCTTAGATCAGGCAACAGTCCATCAGGCTGGCCAAAAACCACACACCCCGCATCATTTAACTCTGCCATCTCAGTTAAACGCTTTCCCTGCAAACCTTGTGTTAGCGCACCAATAGGATAAACGTTTGCCTGATTCAAGTTCTTTGCACGATGTTTAAGCATCTCTACCAACCCCGGCTCATCTAATGGCGGGTCTGTATCAGGTGGACAAGCAAAACTGGTTACCCCACCAGCGACTGCCGCGTTCATTTCTGATTCTAGTGTTGCTTTATATTCAAGCCCTGGTTCTCGCAAGCGCACGGATAAATCGACAAACCCTGGGCACACAACCAATGAATTTGCATCAATGACACGATTCGCATGAAAGTCACCGGGTGCAGTGCCTATTGCAACAACTTTGCCAGCCGCAATAAAAACATCCTGAACAGTATCCACAGCATTCTTAGGGTCAACCAATCGTCCATTTTTGATATGAATTTTCATAATCTATGCCAGTCCCTAAGCCTGGTTACCTGCCAGAATAGACATCACCGCCATACGTACGGCTATACCAAATTTCACTTGCGGCAAGATAACCGACTGTTTGCCATCAGCAACGCCAGAATCAATCTCTACACCACGATTCATTGGTCCTGGATGCATAACAATGGCATCTGGTCGTGCCAACGATAATTTCTCCGGCGTCAAACCATAATATTTAAAATATTCCTCAAAGCTAGGAAGATTAGCAGTTTGCATACGCTCTTTCTGCAAACGTAACATCATCAGCACATCAATATTTTTTAGACCCTTAGCCATATCATGGTAAATATGCACACCCAAACGCTCCACCATACGTGGTAACAATGTCTTGGGTGCTATAACCCGAACTTCCGGCACACCCAGAGTTGTCAATGCATGAATCTGAGAACGCGCAACTCTGGAATGTAAAATGTCGCCAATAATGGCGACACGTAAGTTATGAAAATCACGCTTATAGCGTCTAATAGTAAACATATCCAGCAATGCTTGTGTTGGATGCGCATGACGACCATCGCCCGCATTGATCACATGAATATCTGATTGGACATGATTTGCAATCAGATGTGCAGCGCCGCTTTGCATATGGCGCACCACAAACATATCTGCATTCATTGCCGAGAGATTATCCACGGTATCTAACAGTGTCTCACCTTTTGTTTGCGCAGAAACAGCAACATTTAAATTAATGACATCTGCTGATAAGCGCTTTGCGGCAATCTCAAACGTCGTACGTGTACGTGTACTGGACTCAAAAAAAAGATTAAATATCGACTTTCCACGTAAAAGCGGAATCTTCTTGACATCACGTTCAGTGACACCCACAAATGACTCAGCCGTATCTAATATTTGCAACAAAACAGAAACAGGCAATCCCTCAGTAGTGAGCAAATGCTGCAACACGCCATTCTCGTTTAACTGCGGATTTCTATTAATCATACCGTAAGGGTCTTGTCATTCAGGCTAAGACTCAATTTATCGTCACTAGAACGACGCAATTCTAATTTCTTTCCCGCTGGCAATTCAAGTGTTGCACCAACATATTGCGCTGCTATTGGCAGCTCTCTGCCGCCTCTATCAACCAAAACAATTAGGCTAATAGAGGCAGGCCGACCATAATCAAACAATTCATTTATTGCCGCCCGAATAGTGCGTCCCGTTTGTAGCACATCATCCACCAGTAAGATATGAGCATCATCTACACTGAAAGGAATCTCTGAACGTTTGACTCGTGAATGCAGACCAATTTTATCAAAATCATCTCGATAAAAAGACACATCAAGCATTCCCATAGGCTGTGAAAATTCAAACTCTCGGTGCAATCGTTCTGCTAACCACACACCACCAGTGCGAATGCCTACAAGTGTAAAACCCTTGATAATATCTGGCTGGATTTCTGTCACTAAATGCTTGAATAATTCTTCTGCGTCAGGTAGCTGTATGCTGTTCATCGAAAAATGATTGGAGTATTTGCTGTGCCGCTATCTGGTCCAGTACCGGCTTCTGTTTTTTTCCTTTAACACCTGCTTCTCGCAATGCCGCACTAGCTATTATAGAAGTATAACGTTCGTCTTTCAGCACTACTTTTATCTTAAAGCGACCTGCCAAGCGCCGTGCAAATCGTTGGCTAAGGTGTGTTAATTCATGCGCTGTTCCATCAGCATGCGTCGGCAACCCAACCACCAATAAAACAGGCCGCCAAGTCTCTATCAATTTTTCAATAGCAGCAAAACGCTGTGCTGTTACATCACTATTTAAGGTCACTAATGGCTGTGCTAACCCTAATAGACTATTGCCTACCGCCACACCAATTCGTTTTTTTCCAAAATCAAAAGCCAATACAGTTCCTTCAAGTGATGGTTGCGCATTTGTATCAGAATCAAGCATGCCCTACTTCATTGGAAAGATCAGAATAGTCGATACCCAATAATTTCATTGCCGCAGGCAATCTTTCTTCAAGTGGCAAACCAAACATCACATCCAGAGAAGCAGGCACCGAAAGCCATGCGTTCTGCGCCATCTCCTGCTCAATTTGTCCAGCAGCCCACCCTGCATAACCGAGCGCAATCAACATCTGATCCGGGCCTTCTGAATTAGCAATTGCTTCTAAAATATCGAGTGATGTTGTAAGACCTACCTCTTGATTAACAGATAAAGTTGATTCCCATTGGCCTATCGGTTGATGCAATACAAAGCCACAATCCAATTGAACAGGGCCACCAAAAAGCACTGAAACACTTTCTTGTTGCTCGTCTTTTTGCGGAATACCCATTTGTTTAAAAAGATTAACCAAGGTCATATCTGTAGGTCGATTAATCACTATTCCCAACGCACCCCGTTCACTATGCTCACAAATATAAGTCAGTGTTTTTGAGAAAACAGGATCAACCATTGCCGGCATCGCAACCAAAAAATGGTGTGTCAAGTTAACATTTTTCATTGCGAGATTAATGTTCTATTAGCTCACTATAAAATGACATACTTTTAAATCAAACCCAATAGGCTGTTCGAGTCATGATCTTAGATCCAAACTTCATTGTATATTTGACAGGCAAAGGTAACTCTACACCACCGTGGGACAGCGCCATCGTTGCGTGGCTTGCTTCATCAATACGCATTTGTGAAACAATTGCGCGGCTTTTCTCATCATTATCTGGCAAACGCTGCAAATGACTTGCCAAATGCGCACCCACCTGCTGCTCTGTTTCTGCAAGAAACCCTAAATTCCATTTATCCCCAAGCGCTCCAGCTAACATACCAATTGCGAAGGAACCACCATACCAGAATGGATTTAGAAAACTTTTACGTCCACCCAGTTCTGCAATACGTCGCTCAGTCCAGGCAAGATGTTCAGTTTCTTCGCGTGCGGCCTGCATCAACGTCTGCTGCACAGTTTCATTACGAGCCGTTAAGCCTTGTCCTTGATATAAGGCTTGCGCACAAACTTCCCCGACATGATTCACACGCATCAATGCAGCGGATAGCTGCTTATCTACATCCGTTAGCTCACCTTCTGGTAAGTCGCTACCAGGTACTGGCCGTAATGTTTGTGCCGGCGTTAATAGCGTACGTAAAGCACTATCAAAACCAATGATGAGTTTGTCGATATTGATCATAATCATTTACTGTAGAAACAAAGCGATTAGTTATCTATGCCTAGGGCAAAAATAAAAAACCTATTGATTCCAACAGCCTCCCAGTAATTAAAAATAAGCGGCAAAAATTAACAGCTATTACAAATTAAAACCCATTTGTCTTGCCAATAACGTAACCGGATGCAACACCTCTACCCCTTCCATTTTGTCGAATAATCCATTTGCAATGTGCATAGAACAACCAACATTTGATGTGACTAAGTATCGAACCTCGCTATCCATCACAGCGGCTATTTTAGCATCTAGCAGCCTGCTTGCGAGCTTAGGCTGATCCATAAAATAAGTACCAGCCGCACCGCAACATTGATCATTGCCTGGCAATGGAACAACTTGCACCCCAGGAATGCGTGAAATTAATTGATAGGGATAAGCCTCGTCACGCAATCCATTACGTAATGTACATGGGTCATGAACTGCAATTTTTTGCGGTAAAGGCAAAATCTCCACACCCTCCCATCCATTTGCAATTACCAGAAATTTACTAACGTCAATAACACTCAAATCCTTTGTTTTGATTGAAGTATCATTATGGCCCTCTGCTAACTGTACACCACATCCAGATACGGTACTAATAATTGTGTTTAGTCCAGCAAAAGCTGATTCATTTTGTTGTCTCAGTGCAACAGCTGTTTCTATATCGCCACTATGTTGATGCAGTGCGCCACAACAAGTTTGGCTTGATGGTACATGTACGGTGTATCCCAGGCGATTTAATACAAAAATACTGGAATTGAGTGTAACAACATCCGTTAAACGTGCTACACATCCCAAAAACAAACCAACTTCTCCATATTCTTTATCCAGTGCGGGATAAACTGCTTGCCATGATTTATGCG
>JAOULU010000117.1 GCA_029881855.1 Nitrosomonas sp.
CTCGATCATCATAGTGGCTTTCCAGTTATGACCATCTGGTATCAGTGGCGTATAAGTTTCAAGCTCATGAGCAATTTCGATTTCTTGAAAAATCTTTTCAACATGCAGCATTTCTTGAATTTGATAACGAATGGTCAATTCATCTTCAAAAAACAGTGTGATATTTTTCCCTAAAGGAATTTTACGGTTTTTTTTATGTACCATGACTTGCATACGGAAGTCTTTACGTACTTTTGCGTAAGCTTCCAATGTCAATAGGCTTTCGCGAGTTATTTTCGCCATGGGTTTCTCTTTTTCATTTCGTATGACCAAGTGATCTGGTTCAATAATTATTTCCTATGGTGCATTATTCACCATAGGCCTTGCGTAGCAAGGTGAGTGGATGTAATTTTTGCGCTTTATTTTCATTGCCCATACCTTGTTCAATATGGCGTGCGGCAATAGCACAGTCTGAGCTGATGTAATCAGGCTCTGATGCCCCCATTTGTTTAAATACGGGCCGACCTATTTTCATGGAGTCAGCAAAATATTCACTTTTTACACCCCAGGTACCGTCATGACCGGAACAGCGTTCCACGACATTCACTTGTGTATCTGGAATAAGTTGCAGCATATCACGCGTTTTTTTGCCAAAATTTTGTACGCGTTGGTGGCAAGGGATATGATAGGCCACTCTACCAAGTGATACCTTAAAATCAGTCTTGAGTAGTTTGTCTTTATTTCTTAACGCCAGATATTCAAACGGGTCAAACATGGCCGCAGCCACAGTCTGCACAGCTTTGTCATCTGGAAACATAAGCGGCAGTTCCTGTTTGTACATCAATGTGCAGGAAGGAACTGCTGAGAGAATTGCATAGCCCTCTTTGGCCAGTTTTAGTAAGTGGGGGATATTCTCATTTTTGAGTTTTTCAACAGTTTTTAAGTCACCTAGTTCAAGTTTAGGCATACCACAACAAGCTTCTTTTTCAACTAAGCAAGTTGGAATTTCATTATGCTCAAGTATCTTCAGTAAATCGTGACCAATACCTGGCTCGTTATAATTGATGTAGCAAGTGGCGTAAATTGCTACTTTTCCCGGTGTGTTGTCCCCATTTTTTACATCAAATGTTGCATTTGTTTTTGCGTGAGAACGGAATCTTTGTGCAGTATATTCAGGTAATTTTCTGTCAGCATGAATACCTAACATACCATCCATTAATTTACGCGCGGATGGCGTTTTGTTAATTGTATTAACGCTTTTTACCACAACGTGAATAGTGGCAAGTTTGCCAACCAGGTCCGTGTTGGAGAGTAATTTATCGCGGAAACTAGCACCTTTGTTTTGGAATTTAACAGCCTTGGCACGTAACATAAGGTGAGGAAAATCTATATTCCATTCATGTGGCGGTACATAAGGACATTTGGTCATGAAACACATATCACATAGATAACAGCGATCAACGACCTCCCAGAACTTATTTTTTTCTACACCATCAATTTCTCCTGTGGTGCTTTCGTCAATCAGATCAAATAAGCGTGGAAAAGTCGTGCATAAGCTGACACAACGACGGCACCCATGACAGATGTCATAGGTACGTTCCATTTCAGCCATCAGACTATTTTCGTTATAAAAATCAGGGTTCTTCCAGTCAAGGGGATGGCGTTTTGGCGCTTCCAGACTGCCTTCACGAGTAGACATAGAAAAATTTTAAGCGGTAGAAGAGCGGAATAGTAAAAAAATGATGGTATTTGTCTGTTCAATGAATGGTCTATCAGGCTTTAAGATAAATTTGCCAGAAAATGGGGAAGAGGTTCATGTTCATAGGTTTTGATAACGAGAGGTGTTTATATGTCTCAAAATCAAAAGAATTTGATCACTCTTTCCCATTTTACTTACGACTATTTAAGTTTTGTAAATAGCGGAGACCATTATATCGTACAGTGTGAAATACCTATTAATCCGTAAAGCTATCTAATGCACGTTGAAAACGATTAGCATGAGAACGTTCTGCTTTAGCCAATGTTTCAAACCAATCAGCGATTTCGTCAAAGCCTTCATCGCGCGCTGTTTTAGCCATACCAGGGTACATGTCTGTATACTCGTGGGTTTCACCAGCAATGGCTGTTTTTAGATTGTCGCGTGATGAGCCAAAAGGCATGCCGGTAGCCGGATCACCACATGTTTCTAAGTGCTCAAGGTGACCATGTGCGTGACCTGTTTCACCTTCTGCAGTAGAACGGAAGACTGCGGCTATGTCATTTTGTCCTTCTACATCCGCTTTAGCTGCAAAGTATAAATAACGGCGGTTGGCCTGCGATTCCCCGGCAAATGCTGCTTTCAGGTTGCCTTCTGTTTGTGATCCTTTAAGTTCCATGACTTTCTCCTTTTTAAATGTGACAAATTTACAAAATTACCTTTATCAGTTACTTGTTAATAACAAGCCAAAGTTTAGTGATTAATATGCCATCTTATCATTCAGAGGTTCAAAATTAATTTAATTAATTTGTTTATCTGCACTATACTCAAATTAACTGAAAAGTGAAGGTATGAGATGACACCTAGTATCTCGCTAAAATTTTCAGTTTACTCAAAGTATGGTGAGTACGTATGAGATTATAAGTTTCAATCTGTGCAGGGAGACTATCGAAGGGACTTTAGCTTGTCAACTATTAGGGGAGAGCTGATTATTTTATGTTGTTAAATCGACGTATTTGAATCAAAATTGACGTGGGTCAAATTGGTTTACAAGCCGTAAGAACAGTTCCTTGTGGCGGGATCTATCAGACTGATAACGTAGTGCAATGTAACACTGTGTAATGGTGGTTATTTGCTGGCTCAGATGAGGTAGTTTTTTACATGCGAGCTCACAAAAGGTATACGGTCCTTGCCAGGATTGATGTTCTATACCTACTTTGGCTAATTTTTTGCAGAAAAGTTGATAACCCGCAATAACCGGATCTTTACTTTTTGTACTATGAAAGAGTAGGTAACACATTACTCCAATGATAATCGCTGCCATTGATAGCAGTAGCATCATCAATAATTGTTTTATCGATAGATTATATAGGCCGAGATTACGCAGAAATTGTTGTTGTTTGTTGGCATCATATCCCAATATCCACTGGTTCCATTGATAATTGGCGGCGTCCCAGCCACTACGTAACCAATAGATTCTTTGTGTTATCCAGTCGCTTTGCTGAGCGTTTAAGGCATCTGATAATGTTGTTTGGAAACGCTGGCTATCAAGGGTCGTTTCAATACGTTCTGTGGGTATAACGGCTGTTGGGTCAACGCGCACCCATCCTCGAGAATCCAACCAAACCTCAGCCCAGGCATGTGCATTGGATTGGCGCACAATTAAATAATTTCCCATCGAATTGAATTCCCCCCCTTGGTAACCCGTAACAATGCGTGCGGGTATGGAGGCAGCCCGCATCAGCGTGACAAAACTTGCCGCATAATGTTCACAAAATCCTCGCTGGGTTGTAAATAAAAATTCATCAACGGGATCATCGCTAGCTAGTATGGGTGGTGTGCGGCTATAGTAAAAGGGTTGTTCATGGAAAAGATCAAGGGCTTGATTGACGATTTGGTTGGGTGTCAGGCCTTGTCGTAACCATTGTTGTGCCAGTTCTTTTGTTCTTGGATTAGGTTGGGCGGGTAATTGTAATGCTGCCGAGAGTGCAAAAGGCCAGGGTTCTCCAGTGGTGTACTGTAGATATGAAGTCGCTGTATAGCGTATAACATCATCAACCTGATTTTCAGCAATAAGCTGGTAGTCAAAATGCTGTGTGGCAATGTCCGGTATGTTTGCTGGCAAATCTAATGCAAAAACCCAGAGTTGTTTGTGGGGTTGTAATGTGATGGTGTAATTCACCGGTTCACCAAAAAATTGTGGTTTATATTTTGGCGCTAGGTCACGTAACGGAAATTCAGCGCTAAGATCTTGCCAGTTACGGCCATCGGTTTGCCAGAGTACCGGACCACGCCAATAGAGTTGATTAGCTGGTGGTGGTGCTGCGTCAAATTTGACACGAAAGGCGACATCATGAGACTCAGCCAATTGGGTGATTTCCCCCAAGCGCATACTATCACTTAAGCCTGTTTTGGCACTGGTTTGATCATTGGGTAGTGTCCATAATGGCCCTGGAATACGCGGAAACAAAATAAATAATACCATCATTAATGGTATGGCTTGGAGAAGCAAGCTGGAAGCAAGACTGAGGTAGTGGCGCTGATGGTCTTTTGTTGCCAATGGGTGGTTGAGGATAATCAATGCGGTGGTGAGGGTAAACACAACCGTGAATAAATAAAGTCCTGAGAGTACAGATTGGTCAAAAAGGAATGATGTCGTAACAAGAAAATATCCCAGAAAAACCATGATCATGGCATCTCTTATACAGTGCATTTCTAGTAGTTTTAGGCATAGCATCATGGTTAATAACGCCGAACCGGGTAATAAACCATTAAAAGTAAAAAATTGAAGATAAGTAGCGACTATCATTCCAAGGGTAATGGCAAGCTTTATCAGAGAAGAAGGTAGTGGCCAGTGATGATACTCAGCCAGTACGCGCCAGCCTAATACAGCTAAACAGGAGATGCTGATCCATATTGGTAAGCGAAATAGATGCGGGATGATCACCAATAGCAATGCACCCAATAACCATATGATGCCATTTAATGGGGGTTGCGATTGTTCTTCGCGATAGGGTGCTAATTCTACTTGTTTGTGCGTGATCATGCCTGTTTTCCATATAAGGCAAGTGCTTTTAAGCAGCGATGAAGATGTGGGTCACCATGATCAACAGGTAGTTGTAAATGAGGTAATTCAAGCCCAAAATGTAACCCAATCTGATGTGCTTCCAATATCCAACGTGTTAATTGAGACAAGCGTTTTTCTACTTCCGTTTTGTCCGTTTGGTGCCACGATAAAACCAACTCGTTAGGCGATTCACCACCGAATTGTTTAGTAAGTAATCGATGTCCTTTTGCTAGTGCTTTCCAATTGACATGACGCATTGAGTCACCATTTTGGTACTTGCGCTGCCCAGTAAAATCATCGGAGCCTTCTTTATTTTCGCCACTATCCGCATTGTTGTAAGAATTTACAGGTGGCAATTGTTTATTTTCTGATGGTGTGGGATAGACCAGGCAACGTGCATCAAAATACAAGTTTCCCCAAGCCTGAAATAGCCCCAATGGATAGCGACTGTAGATGACCAGCTTACCAATGGTTTGGTAGCCACGTTGTATGGCAGGTGTGGTTAGCTGCACCCAGTGTTGCTCTTTGGGTTTGAGGTCAATATGCGTCGGTTCTTGTCCTGGCCAGGCTAATTTGATTGCAAGATGTTGATATGTGTCAGGATTATTGACAGCAATGGGCACTTGGATCATGGTGCCTTTGTGAACAGGTGGACATTCTCCAATATTGATTTGTAGCTTATACAGGTTACGCCAAGTGTGTAAAATGGAAACGGTTGTTACGCTGATTAACAAGAATGTCAGCGCATAGGCCAGGCTGTTGTTGTAGTTAATAGCCCCTAACAGCATGGCAAACAAGACGACAGCAAGAATGAGTCCACTGCGGCTGGGCAAAATATAGATGCGTTTCTGATTCAAGGTTATCGTGTCTGCATCTAATGGGTGCTTGCGTGGAAAGAAAGCGGTTTCTAGTTGTTTGTATAACATGGTGTTAAGGAATAGCAATTTCAATCAATGGCGCAACAATTTCTACGCGGTTATTGGCACTTGTGCCCATT
>JAOULU010000118.1 GCA_029881855.1 Nitrosomonas sp.
CCGAGGAATCAGAAAAAAGACTTGAAAAAGCTGGCTAAATGGGTGAAGATGCTCGCTTTTTAATTTTGCCGTGGATCGTTTCTAGGGGTGAAAAAGTGGCTAGAATGATAAGTGCCTTGTGAAGGAAGGATCGCAAATTACGAGTATGTCAGTGTCTAATATAATGAATACTTATTCACAGCTCCCCGTTACCTTTGTTAAGGGTGAGGGGGTATGGCTGTGGGATGAGCAAGGTGAACGCTATCTCGATGCGTTATCTGGTATTGCTGTATGTGGGCTGGGGCATTGCCATCCAAGGGTGGCGAAAGCATTATGTGAGCAAGCGGGAACACTGATTCACACATCTAATCTTTATCATATTGGTCGGCAAGAGCAATTGGCTGCTCGTTTGGTTGAATTGTCTGGAATGAGAAATGCGTTTTTTTGTAATTCAGGTGCAGAGGCAAATGAAACTGCGATTAAACTGGCAAGACTATATGGGCACAACAAAGGTATAGCGTTACCCACCATTATCGTGATGGAAAATTCTTTTCATGGCCGTACTATGGCAACATTAACAGCTAGTGGAAATCGTAAAGTTCAAGCTGGGTTTGAACCATTACTGAATGGATTTGTGCGGGTACCTTACAATAATATGGAGGCATTGACGCAAGTTGCCATTAACAATAAGAATGTTGTCGCTGTTTTGGTTGAGCCGTTCCAAGGTGAAGGTGGTGTGAATATTCCGCAAGCACATTATTTACAAGAACTGCGCGGTCTGTGTGATCAATATAATTGGCTTTTGATGCTTGATGAAGTACAGTCAGGTATTGGGCGTAGTGGAAAATGGTTTGCTTATCAGCATAGCGATATTGTTCCGGATGTTATGACGCTAGCTAAAGGCTTGGGCTCTGGAGTGGCAATAGGTGCTTGCCTAGCGAATGGTGTTGCAGCAGAAACACTTAAACCTGGAAACCACGCTTCAACATTTGGTGGTAATCCATTGGCTTGTGCAGCTGCAATTGAAACCTTGGCGGTTTTAGAAGAAGAAAATCTCATTGATCATGCATTGCAATTGGGCGATTTTATGCGTGATAGGCTAAAAGTTCAGCTTGAAGGCGTGTCAGGTGTCGTTCAAATAAGAGGACAGGGCCTAATAATAGGCATTGAGTTATCTGTACCTTGTGCAGAACTGGTTAAGCGCGCTTTGGCAAAGAAATTGTTAATCAATGTGACGTCCGATAAAGTTGTGCGCTTGTTACCCGCATTAATAATGCAGCAAGATGAGGCGATACAAGTGGTTGATGCCACTTGTCTATTAATAAAGGAGTTCTTGAATAATTAAATAGATGGTATTTTTTTGTGTATCTAGTTAATTATTTTTTAATCTATGCAACTTAGGCATTTTCTTCAATTTAATGATTTTAGTCGCGAGGAGTACGAGTACTTGTTTGAGCGTACCCGTTGGATAAAGCGGGAGTTTAAGCAATATCGTCGCTATTGGCCACTGACAGATCGCACGTTGGCGATGATTTTTGACAAGAACTCTACACGTACACGTTTGTCCTTCGAGGCGGGCATGAGCCAGTTAGGTGGTACAGCTATTTATCTTTCTACACGGGATACGCAACTGGGGCGGGGTGAGTCGGTCGAGGATGCAGCGCGGGTGATGTCACGAATGGTTGATATCATTATGATTCGTACGCACGAACATGACATTATTAAGCGTTTTTCAGAAAACTCGAGTGTTCCGGTGATTAACGGATTGACGGATGAGTACCATCCTTGTCAAATTATGGGCGATATCTTTACCTATACGGAAATAAAGGGAAGTATCGCTGGTAAAACAGTGGCGTGGATCGGTGATGCCAATAATATGTGTAGTACATGGTTGCAGGCAGCAGAGTTGTTTGATTTTAAAGTGCATATCTCTACCCCGCAGGGTTACGACATTAATCCTGAACTTATCGAGTTAAAGGGTACAGAGCATTTTCAGGAATTTGTTAATCCTCATGATGCCGCGAGAGATGCGGATCTGGTTACTACCGATGTTTGGACAAGCATGGGTTTTGAAGATGAGGCGGAAAAAAGAAAAAAAGATTTTTCTGAGTTTTGTGTGGATTCTGAGATGATGTCTGCTGCTAAAAGTGATGCGGTATTTATGCATTGCTTACCTGCCCATCGAGGTGAGGAAGTCTCGGCTGAGGTTATTGATGGACCTCAATCTGTTGTTTGGAATGAAGCTGAGAATCGGTTGCATGCACAAAAAGCTTTAATTGAGTATTTGCTGCTTGGGAAGATAGCGATAGAGCGTTGAGTAAAATTAGGAAGAATGAAAAAATTAAATAAAGTTGTTTTGGCTTTTTCCGGAGGGCTGGATACCTCGGTCATCTTAAAATGGTTGCAAGATACTTACCAATGTGAGGTGGTGACTTTTACTGCTGATATTGGCCAAGGTGAAGAGGTAGAACCGGCCAGAGTTAAAGCAGAGCAGTTGGGCGTCAAAGAAATCTATATTGATGATTTGCGTGAGGAGTTTGTGCGTGATTTTGTGTTTCCTATGTTTCGTGCGAATGCTGTATATGAGGGCGAATATTTGTTGGGCACAAGCATTGCGCGACCATTAATAGCCAAAAGACAAATTGAAATTGCTAAGCTGACTGGCTCAGATGCGGTTTCACATGGCGCAACGGGTAAAGGCAATGATCAAGTTCGTTTCGAATTGGGGTACTATGCTTTGCAGCCTGATATACATGTGGTTGCGCCTTGGCGTGAATGGGATTTGACATCTAGGGAAAAACTGATGAGCTATGCTGAACAGCATGGTATACCTGTTGAAATGAAAAAGAAGGTGGGTTCTCCCTACAGTATGGATGCAAACTTGTTGCATATTTCTTATGAAGGCCGTGCTCTTGAGGACCCTGCAGCAGAGCCTGAAGAATCTATGTGGCGATGGAGTGTTTCGCCTGAGCAGGCGCCTGATGAGGTGGAGTATCTGGACATCCAGTTTGAGCGCGGAGATGTGGTTGCATTAAATGATAGGCGGATGTCACCAGCAAATGTTTTGCAAGAGCTGAATCGATTGGGTGGAAAGCATGGTATTGGTCGGCTGGACTTGGTTGAGAATCGATATGTGGGGATGAAGTCTCGTGGATGTTATGAGACGCCAGGTGGTACAATTTTATTGCGTGCGCATAGAGCGATAGAGTCGATTACATTAGATCGTGAGGTAGCGCATTTGAAGGATGATTTGATGCCTCGCTATGCAGCTCTGATTTACAATGGTTATTGGTGGAGTCCTGAGCGCGAGATGATGCAGTCTATGATTGATGCCACACAAGTAAATGTTAATGGCTGGGTGAGGGTGAAGTTATATAAAGGAAATGTAATTGTTATTGGGCGAGATTCTCAATCGGATTCATTATTTGATGCAAATGTGGCTACGTTTGAAGATGATGCTGGTGCTTATGATCAAGTTGATGCGGCAGGATTTATTAAATTGAATGCCTTAAGGTTGAAAATTGCTGCGGGTCTAGGTAAGAATAGAGATTAATAAACATAAATATTAAAAAGAAAATTTTAATTTGACGATTTAAAACCCTCAATAAAGAGGAGCCAGAATGCCTTCATTTGATATTGTTTCTGAAGTTGACAAACAAGAAGTTAGAAATGCTGTCGAGCAAGTCAATAAGGAAGTTAGCACAAGATTTGATTTCAAGGGAACCGATGCCCGAGTTGATCAGGTTGATTGTGCGTTAACAGTCTATGCTGAAGATGAATTTAAACTTGGCCAGGTATTAGATATTTTGAGGACAAAGTTTACTAAGCGTAATATTGATGTGCGTTGTTTGGAAAAAGGCCCGGTGGAAAAGGTAAGTGGCAATAAAGTTAAACAACTGGTTACTGTAAAAACGGGTTTAGAGACAGGGCTTGCAAAAAAGATTGTTCGTTTAATTAAAGATAGTAAGCTAAAAGTGCAGGCGAGTATACAAGGTGAAACTGTTCGTGTAACAGGTGCTAAAAGAGATTTATTGCAAGAAGCTATACAGCTTGTGAAGAAATCAGTTAATGATTTTCCGTTGCAATATCAAAATTTTAGAGATTGAGTTAGATAGTTGAGTTGGATGTAGGGTATTGATTGCAATTATTGGGTCAATATTTTAAAAGGTTTGTATTTAACATAAGAGATGATCTTTGTCTTGACATAGAGCGATAAACCCCATAGAATCCGCTCTCTTTTTTGACGCATCTTTAGGTGGTTTTATAGGTGCAAGATTGCTCATGATCCTTAGCAATGTTAATAATAAAAATCGGAAATAATATGGGCGGTCATATGGCCGTCCCAGTTTTTTTAGGACACACAAATGCCGACAATTAGTCAGTTAGTACGCAAGCCTCGCGTAGCAAAGCGCGTTAAAAGTAATGTTCCTGCGCTAGAGAATAGTCCGCAGAAAAGAGGTGTGTGTACACGGGTATATACAACAACACCGAAGAAGCCAAATTCTGCGTTGCGTAAAGTTGCTAGAGTGCGTTTAACAAATGGTTATGAGGTATCAAGTTATATTGGTGGTGAAGGTCATAATTTGCAGGAGCACTCTGTAGTATTGATACGCGGTGGCCGTGTGAAAGATTTGCCAGGTGTACGCTACCATACTGTGAGGGGTAGTTTGGATACAGCCGGTGTCAATGATCGTAAGCAGGGACGTTCCAAGTATGGATCCAAGAAGCCTAAAACTGAGTAAGAATAAAATAACGTTAATTTTTGTTAAAGATAAGTAGTGAGATAAATGGGGTTGCATAATGCCTAGACGTAGAGAAGTACCAAAACGCGAAATATTGCCAGATCCAAAATATCACAATGTTGAGCTAGCAAAATTCGTAAATGTGCTAATGACGCGCGGCAAAAAGTCAGTTGCGGAAAGAATAATATATGGTGCGCTAGATCATATTGAAAAGAAGTCTGGCGGTGATCCTATGGAAGTTTTTACGCAGGCATTGACTAATGTTCGTCCGCTCGTTGAAGTTAAGAGTCGTCGTGTCGGTGGCGCTAACTATCAGGTGCCGGTTGAAGTTCGATCAGTGCGACGCAACGCGTTAGCGATGCGTTGGTTGCGTGATGCGGCAAGAAAAAGAAGTGAGAAATCGATGGATGCTAGATTAGCTGGTGAGCTTGCAGAGGCTGCAGAGGGACGAGGCGGTGCAGTTAAGAAGCGCGAAGAAGTGCATAGAATGGCAGAATCAAATAAAGCTTTCTCACACTTTAGATTTTAGTTGCTAAATGGTTAAGTAATTTAATTTTTAAGAAATAAATATACGTAAGGCAATATAATTGTGGCAAGAAAAACACCAATAGATCGATATAGAAACATCGGTATTATGGCGCATATCGACGCCGGAAAAACGACGACAACTGAGCGTGTGCTCTTCTATACAGGTGTGTCGCATAAAATTGGTGAGGTTCATGATGGCGCTGCAACAATGGATTGGATGGAGCAGGAGCAAGAAAGAGGAATTACCATTACTTCGGCTGCGACAACCTGCTTTTGGAGTGGTATGGATGGTGCGTTGCCAGAGCATAGGATTAACATTATTGATACACCAGGCCACGTTGATTTCACAATTGAAGTTGAGCGCTCGCTACGTGTGCTAGATGGTGCTTGTACGGTATTTTGTGCGGTTGGGGGTGTGCAGCCACAAACTGAAACAGTGTGGCGTCAAGCGAATAAATATAAAGTTCCACGCTTGGC
>JAOULU010000119.1 GCA_029881855.1 Nitrosomonas sp.
ACCACTCAAAAGGCCCGTAATTATTTCTACAATAGGATAGCGTATTGAAATATGACGACGACACTTGGAACAACATCCCCTTAAAACAACGTAACTGATAACAGGAATGTTTTCCAATATTGATATATTATGCCCGCAATGTGGGCATACTGAACACGGTGTTGCCAAATTAAATTTGGCTAATTCTTTACTACTTTCACCACGAAGTTCGGCACATTGTTGCTGCCAGTTTCTTTTCATCATCTTGGGTAAGCGGTAAATAACAACATTTAGAAAACTCCCCACCATTAAACCGAGGATGCTTACAAAGATAATAAAAAACGTTGGTGTGTCCTGCAACAGGGTTATGAGTGACATCAATTATTAGACACAAAATAGAGTAATTATAGACATATAAGCCCTATGTCGCATAAATTTATACGACATCACCCATTTGAAAGATGGGCAAGTACATTGCAACCACCATCCCACCAATTAAAGTACCTAACACAACCATAATCACTGGTTCCATCAAGCTTGACAACGCTTCAACTGCATCGTCTACCTCACCTTCATAAAAATCAGCGACTTTACTTAACATTGAGTCTAGTGCACCAGATTCTTCACCAATTGCTACCATTTGTATGACCATACTAGGAAACACGTTTGTGTCCGCCATCGAAGCCATTAAACTATTACCCGTACTGACTTCAGTCTGAATACTTTTGGTTGCTTCATAATAAACATAATTACCAGCGGCTCCAGCAACAGACTCTAGCGCTTCTACCAATGGAACACCTGCCGCAAACATGGTCGAGAGCGTACGTGACCAGCGCGCAATCGTTCCTTTACGGATGACATCACCAAAAATTGGCATTTTCAACAGCAGCCTATCCATAACAGCCTGCATAGCAACAGATCGTTTCCATGCATAAAGAAAACCGTAGATCCCCCCGCCCAAACCACCAAAAATCGCCCACCAATACGCTACAAAGAAATCTGATATCGCCATAACAAAAAGTGTTGGCGCTGGCAAATCTGCCCCGAAACTTGAAAATAATTCAGTAAATGCAGGAATAACAAAAAGCATAATCACTGCAGTTATAATAAAAGCAACAACAATAATTGATATTGGATAAAACAACGCCGATTTTATTTTTCCTTTAATTGCTTGTATTTTTTCTTTGTAGGTCGCCAGCCGATCCAATAAACTATCGAGAATACCGGCAGCCTCTCCAGCACCGACCAGATTACAAAATAACGCATCAAAATATAGCGGGTATTTACGAAAAGCATCTGCCAGGTTGTTACCCGTTTCAACATCTGCTTTAATATCCATCAGTAACTTGGCCACAGCAGCGTTAGAATGGCCCTTACCAACAATATCAAAAGCCTGCAATAAAGGAACACCAGATTTCATCATTGTGGCAAGCTGGCGCGTAAATAAAGTGATATCTTTATCGGTAATCTTGCCACCCGAAGAACGAGTTTTCTTAACTTTTGTAACTTGAATGCCTTGACGTCGTAATGTAGATTTAACAATCACGGGGTCAACTGCATACATCTCACCTTTAACCTGTTTACCGGATTTATCTTTACCTTCCCATGAAAAACTGACTTGCTTTGTGTCTTTCTCTGTGCGTGCTGTCACAGTTGCCATATTGACTGACTCCTTAATTACTCGGGACGTCCAACCCGGAAATTCACCAGCGCATAAAATCTACAACAACAATTTTTAAATGGCTGATGAAAGTTACGATTAGTCTAAATTTGCAAGCTATAACGGCACAATTTAAGAAATTACTTAGTATTAATTTTCAAACAAAAAGGTACAAGTGACACGAACTAATTCTGAGAAAATAATTCATTTATTTGGCAAACAAAAAGTAATATTTATTACAAACAGGTGCTTTGTTTTGATTGACAATCGCCTTTAATCCCGACCAAAACTGTTGCGTAACGTAATTTCACATAGAGCTCTTTCTTCATACGACCATTTTTTAATCGTTTTGAGTCATTCATGAATGACAGCATACTTGGTGTGATTTGTAATTTAGCTTCTTCACGAGTAATTCTTAGCGGGCGCGGCAAATTAAATTGGTCTGCAACCAAATCAAAATATTCTCCCATTTTCAATTGTGAATCATCTGTCGCATGATAGACCCTCCCAGGCCTAGCATAACGCAGTGCCGCGCAAATAATTTGCGCCAAGTCATCAGCATGAATATGATTAGTGTAGCTATCTTCTTTATGCAGAAGTGTTGGGGCACCATTGCGCAAGCGCGCTAACGGTAAACGATTTTCTGCATAAATGCCTGGCACACGGAGAATTGAAACCAAGCAACAATTACGCACTCCCCAACGACGTATTTGTTTTTCTGCATCAACCCGACGTAATGCACGATCGTTCCCGGGCCTAACTGGATGCGTTTCATCAACAAATGCGCCATTACAATTACCATAGACACCACTGGTGCTGATATAGACCAAACGTTGTGGTAAAATTGCTTGTCGTGACCCTGCCTGCGCAGTTAATGCGGATAGAAGATGGGTCGTGCGTGTATCACGTAACCCCTGATTTGGCGGCGGCGCTAGGTGCAATATAATTTGTGCCAGTCCTGCCAGTCTTTTCAACGTTGAAAAACGATCAAGGTCACCATAGACTGGAATAATGCCATGCAAACGTGCTTGATTAAAACTATCTGGGTTGCGATATAAACCAAGAATTCGATAATGAGACCGAAGTAGTGGTACTGCACGCAATGCAATATCTCCACAACCGACGATTAATAGTGTTTTTTTCATATAAGCTACTCTTTCCTACCCATTGCCTTTTTATTTACCTGTAACTCAATGTCGCATCAAATCATCATTAAGCCCAGTGGGCATACCTTAAACGTAGAATCCAATGAAACGATCTTACAAGCCGCATTACGTGAAGGTTTTTCATTACCCTATGGCTGTCGCAATGGCTCATGCGGTATTTGCAAAGGTAAAATCATACAGGGATCTGTCGATTATGGTCTACACAATGAAGAAACCCTAACAGAAGAAGAGAAACAAGCAGGTAGCGCATTATTCTGCTGTGCTTCACCGCTATCTGAACTTATTATTGAATGTCATAAAATCAGCGCAACTAAGGACATTGAAATAAAAACACTACCCTGCAGAGTGCAAAAATTGGAACGTGTGGCTGAAGATATCATGGTAATTTCTTTACGACTCCCTGCCAATCAACGGTTGCAATTTCTTGCGGGACAATATATTGATATTCTGCTAAAAGATGGGAAGCGTCGAAGCTTTTCCTTGGCAAACGCACCGCATGATGATGCTTTTCTTGAATTACATGCACGCAATCATCCAGGTGGCGTTTTTGCCGAGCATGTATTTACCCATATGAAGGTTAAAGATATTCTTCGACTTGAAGGCCCCCTAGGTTCATTTTTCTTACGTGACGAACCTGCTGATTGTGACATCATATTTGTCGCTAGCGGCACTGGTTTCGCGCCGATAAAGAGCATTCTTGAGCATGCTTTTTATCAAGAAAGCAGCCGAGGCAATAAAAGAAACATGACGCTTTATTGGGGCGTACGCACAAAAAACGAATTATATATGGCTGATCTAGCTTACCAATGGCAAAAAGAGCATGACAATTTCACATTTATTCCCGTGCTATCCGATGCATTACCTACGGATCACTGGGAAGGTAGAGAAGGCTTGATACATGAAGCTGTATTACAGGATTTTAAAAGCCTTGAAAAACATCAAGTATACGCTTGTGGTGCTCCCGCTATGGTTAAAGCAGCTTACCACGAGTTTACTAATCAGCGTAATCTACCTAAAGATGGCTTTTTCTCTGATGTCTTTACACCGTCTACAAACAACCCCAATAACCCTTAATTATGCAATAAGCCATCAAATTATATTACCCCAGATCCTTTAACGCGAACCCAATGCCTTTATTGTAATGATCTGTAGCCAATTCATGTTTGCCAAGCTTCTCATTTAACTGCGCTAGTGCAAAATGAGCGGTTAGGCCAGGCTCGACAGATAAACTCGCTTCCAGATAACTCTGCGCCTTACCCCAAAGTTCACAATGCGTACATAATTTACCCAACGTTAATAATAACTGCGCATTATTTGGTCGAGACTTAAGCCAAACCTCTGCACATTCAATTTGTCTGTTGACATGATAATCCAGGCATTCTGCATACAAAGCAATTAATCCATCGTCCCAATGTTCATTAATACTTCGTTCGATAATTTTATGTGCAGTTGAACAATCACCGAGATTCATATAAGCACGAGTAATTGCAATCGTTAATTTACTATTATTCTTTTCTACCGGTGACAGACCCACCCAATATTTATTTAATGACGCAACATCAGACGCTTTATGCTTAATATTCTCCAGGTGTGCATCATGTTTTAATTGTTCTATCGATGCTTTATTTATATGATGACGTTTTACCAATATATTAGCCAACTCGATCACGGCATCCCAATTCTGGGCTTGTTTTTGTGCCTCTAACTCCAGCTTCAATACCGATGTCTGTTGCAAACCTCCGGTCGAATACAGTAACTGTAATGCTTCGAGCGCCTCTTCATGCCGACCATCTTTCAGTAATAATTCAGCCTGAGTGACTAATCGTAACGATCTTTCTTCCGGCGCTTCTTTCTCAGCAGTAGCCAAATATTTATCACGCAATGAAATTTCATCCAGTTGATGTGCTGATCGTGCAGCAACTACAGCGCTAATTACTTTAGTTATAGATGAATCCGACAACCTTAACGCAACCGCAGCATTTTTCTTTGCTTGAACAAAATCACCTTCAAAGAAAGCATTAAGCCCAGAAAACAGCATATGCTCTGCTTTTCTATGCTTGTATCCAAAAACTCTCATTATCAGCCACAAAACAATATAAAAAGCAAAGAATGCTCCTGCTAACCATACAATGAACATACTAAATGACAATTCAATTTCGTATGGCGGCATCACTAGAATAGCATGCCCCGTATTATCCTTAGCAACAAGTGCCACAGCTACCGCTGCAACAAATAATGCTAATACCCAGAGTACCAGTCTCATATATTTTCCTCGTTACGCTGGAGCCAATAATTTTTGATTACATCAGGCTTGCTAACACAACTGGCACATTATTCCAGCAATATCAGTTTGCATTGGGCACAATGCCTATGACACTAAGGCTCAGCGTTTCTATCAAGATGTTAATTAATAAAATTCCTTATCCTAAAATCAGTCCTAAAACCGACTCCATCAATTCAGCCGTGCAAACCTCACCAAGACTTGCCTAAATCTGCACGTAATCAATTTGTAAAAAGTGCAATACCAATGCAACAAGCTATTCACCAAAAACACCTATTACAAAATTAAAAAGCTCAATCACTTAAAACAAGCGATTGCGAAAATTATGGTAAAAAAACAGAGGCTAAAATATTTTTGTTTGGTTGAGTTCCGTGTATTTCTGATCATGACTAATCGTCATATCGAATACTTGGTTACATGAAAATAATCCTGTAGCCCTTGCAGCAAACCTTTATCTCCAGCACCAACTGTTTTCACTACTTTTTCCAATCCAAGATCTTTTGCTGTTTGCGCAATACGTTCATGCGCTGTCAACACTGGCGTTTCCTTTAGTAATTGTTGGCCAAGCTGGCCTATCATGTCAAATAAATTGTGTAATCCCTCGCTACTAGTAATGATAACGGCATT
>JAOULU010000001.1 GCA_029881855.1 Nitrosomonas sp.
CAGGGGATTTCTTCTTTGCAATTACACCCTCGCTCTGCCCTCTTCTTACTGCTGCTTGAAAAACCCTATTAAAACGCAATGTTGCTAACGATACTAACTGCGCAACATAAGGGTCGCGACCACTAAACTCATTTGCTGTATTCGTTACAAAACAACCCAAATGAGGCTCATCTACTGCACGCGCACTTCTTACCAAATCATACAAAAAATTTTCAAAAAACGCTCGGCCTGTTAACGATTGCAGTAAACAATCTTCAATATATGCTATTTGCCTATCACAAAAAAGTCCAAAACATTGCTCAAACAATTGAAATTTATTACCATAAGCATGATAAAAGCTACTCCTGGAAATTTTAGTCGCCTCAAGCAAGTCGCCTAATGTTGTGGAATCATACCCTTTTTCCCAAAACATATTCATTGCGACCTCAAGCGTTTCTTCAGGATCGTATTCGAGTGGCCTACCTTTTTTCATAAATTTTATACACCTGATAATATAATTTCTTAAAAAATTTTTTACAGACTGCTGATTATAATACAAAATTCAGCAAAAAGACTAAGGATAATAATGTCACGCTCAACACCAGGGTTCTGGCGCCGTACTGTTAGTTTGCTATATGAATCTTTGCTACTCCTTGCAGTTTTAATGATTGCAAGTTTCATTTTTCATCTTATTTTTCGAGATATCAATGCTAGTTATTTTAGACCCATTTATCAATTTTATTTGGCAATAGTAATGGGATATTACTTTACCTGGTTCTGGACCCATGGTGGTCAAACCTTATCAATGCAAACTTGGAAAATGCGCATTGTTACAATAGATGGCAAGAATCTCGATAAACAAAAAGCAACTATTCGTTATTTATTAGCTCTGATCGGCATCTTATTTTTTGGTATTGGTATCTTCTGGGCATTATTTGACCGTGATCATCAATTCCTACATGACAGGCTAGCAGGTACCCAAATTATCTCCGCTAAAAATTAAGTGACTAATCAGCCATAAAAAGGGCATCATTCAAAACTAATGAGTCCTCATTTTTTTAAAAAATAGTAATGCCGAACTAAGGTTTAAAAAGCAACACTAACGTACAAAAAACCCACAAAATAATTTGTAACTGTTTTTGTACTGGTATGCTAGAATTAAAAAAGTTTTGCTGGATATAGTAGTTAGCAGTTAGTCCCTAACACGTTTTAATAATAGGATATTAGTACAATGGGCACTTTGGCTTCCTCTAAAACAACTTACTTAAAATTCTTACTTAAAGAGTTTACAGATCACACGTATCTATTTATTCTTTTTGCCGCTCTGGCCAGCACATTCGCATTTGATGTCTACTTGCCACTAGGCATAGCTTCAGGCACACCATATGTGCTGATCATACTTGGCACACTTTGGATAAAAGGTAACCAATCCACTTATATCACTACTGTTCTGGGGCTAGCCCTCACAGTAACTGGCTTTTACTTGTCGCCGTCAGTTGCAGTACCAACTGACATTGTCATTGCGAATCGCGCTCTTGCCATCTTATTAATTGTTTGCACCATGATCATGGTACTCAAAATTAAAAAAGTCCAAGATCATCTTTCTTCCTTAAGAAATCAGGCGGTTATTGACCCCCTAACACAATGCAAGAACAAACGTGCATTTGAGATAGAACTCAATTTTGAAATACTGCGTAATAAGCGTTATAACAGAAACTTAACTATCAGTATTTTCGACATTGATGCATTCAAGTTCTTAACTTTTACTCATGGTCAAGACAAAGGAGAGCAAATTCTAAAACAGGTTTCCGAAGAAATGCAGCATATGATAAGGAGTACTGATCTTCTATATCGAATTGATACTGCAAAATTTGCCATTCTATTTTCAGAAACCGACCTACCAAAAGCAAAAGAAGTCAGTGAAACTATTTGCAGGAATATTACAAACAATAAAAAGCATGAGATTAACGTTACATTAAGCGCCGGACTTTCTTCTCTTAATGCTAACGACAATAAAGAAACAATATACAAACGTGCAGAAGATGCGTTATTAATTTCACAAAAAAATGAAAATAATAAAGTTTCAACACTTCCTAAAACGGTTAACTCTTCCAGGCCAGTTGTACCTGCAATATTATCCCGGTCAAGATCTGGCGTATTAAGCTAAAAATTTGCCGAATAATCCATAAGTGAATAGGAATACTTTACTTACAGATTATTCGGCCACATTTTAGTCAAATCACTTTCCCAACAATTATTAGCGCTATAAAGAATACATTTTCTTGTGGCATATATTGCCACCGTGGATTCAATACGCTACTTAATTTTTAATAAAGAACACCCCATGAATCAGCATATAAGACTAAACTACAAATTCTCTTATATAATCACTAGATAATCAGCAGCAGATTCGCCACAAAACCAACCAAAAATAGGCTTTTGATAGATTAATGTTTCCTAACAAATCAATGGCAAAGAATACAGCAGGGAACCCTCTACCACCAAGGGTATCAAGACTATTACGAGAGTCTGGTTGGCTGATACTCGTTGGCGCTGCACTCTATCTTATACTCATTTTCTATAGTTACGAGCAAGGCGACCCCGGATGGTCACACAGCGGTGATTTCAATTACATCCAAAATGCCGGTGGGTATGCAGGCGCTTGGTTAGCCGATTTATTACTGTTTTTATTTGGAGTATCTGCATGGTGGTGGGTAGTTTTTTTCCTATACGCTGTCACATGGAGCTACCGTCGCATTGATACTGCTGGAATCTTCGATCGCCATTCATTATTACTTTCAGCAATGGGCTTTCTAGTATTATTGACTGCCAGCAGCGGACTTGAGGCTCTTCGGTTCTATACGATCAATGTATCATTACCACAAGTGCCTGGTGGTATATTAGGAGAAACAATTAGTCACCATCTATCCAAGATACTTGGTTTTACTGGCGCAACCTTAACGCTCATCATTTTAATTGCTGTTGGATTCAGTCAATTTACAGGTTTATCATGGGTACGTTTTGTTGAGAAAATCGGTGAAATTATTGAAACGTATTTCTTACTGCTAAAAGAATTTTGGCGAAATAAACGAAATAAAAATGTCGAATCTATTTCTCAACGACGTCATGACAACTTGACTGATAATGAGGAAAAAGGCTTTGATGACAACAATACTCCATTGCATGTTGTACTCCCAACCACAGCCACTACGAAATCCCAACGTATCATAAAGGAAAAACAGGCGCCATTATTTTCAGATTTACTTGGCCCAGCTCTACCACCCCTGCATTTATTAGATGAGCCGGACAACAATATCGAGACACTACCGAAGGAAAGCCTAGAATCAGTCTCTCGCTTAATCGAACAAAAACTCAAAGAATTTGGTGTCATCGTCAAAGTTGTCGCAGCTTACCCAGGGCCTGTTATTACACGCTATGAAATCGAGCCAGCGACTGGTGTAAAAGGCAATCAAATAATTAATCTAATTAAAGATCTGGCTCGCGCCCTCTCTGTAGCAAGTATTCGTGTAGTTGAAACAATCCCTGGTAAAACCAGTATGGGACTTGAGATTCCCAACCCTAATCGACAAATGGTACGTCTACTAGAAATACTCAGTTCTCAGGCATATGCAGATACAAGCTCTCCATTAACCATTGCACTGGGCAAAGATATTAGTGGCCGCCCGATTGTTGCCGACCTGGCAAAAATGCCACATGCACTTGTAGCCGGTACTACTGGATCGGGAAAATCAGTCGCCATTAATGCGGTCATTTTAAGCCTTATCTATAAAAGCACCCCTGATCAAACCCGCCTGATTCTGATAGACCCAAAAATGTTGGAACTTTCTGTCTATGAAGGCATACCACACCTCCTTGCACCTGTTGTTACGGACATGCGCGAAGCAGCTAGTGCATTACGCTGGAGCGTAGCTGAAATGGAACGCCGCTACAAACTGATGTCAGCCCTGGGTGTTCGCAATCTCAATGGATATAATCAAAAGATACGTGATGCAATCAAAAAAGAAGAACCTATGGTAAACCCATTTAGTATCACAGGTGATGCTTCTGATCTACTAGAAGAGTTACCTTTAATCGTTGTAGTCATAGATGAATTAGCGGATTTAATGATGGTTACAGGTAAGAAAGTAGAGCATTTGATTGCCCGCCTTGCACAAAAAGCACGTGCATCTGGCATTCATTTATTATTAGCGACCCAAAGACCCTCAGTGGATGTCATCACTGGCTTAATTAAAGCAAATATTCCAACTCGTATTGCATTCCAAGTATCCAGCAAAATTGACTCGCGTACGATACTTGATCAAATGGGCGCAGAAACATTACTTGGACAAGGCGATATGCTTTATTTGCCTCCTGGTAGCGGCTATCCACAACGCATACACGGCGCCTATGTTGCCGACCATGAAGTACATAAAGTCGTGGAACATCTTAAACAACATGGCGAACCACATTACGTAGAAGAAATATTAAGTACCGACGAAGAAGAAAATAATGCAAATCGTAATCACAGTGATCAAGAAAAATCTATGGGTGGCGAATCAGACCCGCTCTATGATGATGCTGTAGAAATGGTCATCAAAACGCGTCGCGCTTCTATTTCAATGGTACAAAGGAATTTACGCATCGGCTATAATCGTGCTGCACGTTTGATTGAGGGTATGGAACAAGCTGGTTTGGTTTCATCCATGCAAAGTAATGGTAACCGGGAAGTATTAATTCCTGCACGTAAGGAATAAAAATTTATCACCTGATTTTCAACTTTAAATTGTTGAAATTATTATCTGGGAACACTATGAATCGTCCAAGACAATATTTGTTATGCTGCCTACTTATACTACTTCCAACACTAGTGGAAGCGACTGCTATTGAAAGTTTAAAAACTTTTATCCATAATACAAAAACAGTCAGTGCAACATTCTCACAGACATTGCTGGATAATAACTCAAATCCCATACAAGAATACAGCGGCACGATGCAATTTGAGCGTCCCGGTAAATTTCGTTGGATTTATGAAAAACCCTATGAACAATTAATTATTGGTGACGGGAAGCAAGTCTGGTTTTATGATGCTGACCTTAATCAGGTCACCATACGTCAGTTTGATATCGCCATTGGCAGTAGTCCAGCTGCTTTATTAGCCGGCGACAATGCCATAGAAAACAATTATGAGTTAGTTGAACTGGGCCAAAAAGATCAAATGACATGGTTAGAAGCCATTCCAAAAAGTAAAGAAAGCACTTTTGAGTTCATACAACTTGGTTTTTCACCTAGCGGTACGCTACAAATAATGGCATTACGAGACAACTTTGGCCAAACCACACTGCTCATCTTCACAGATTTAGAAAAAAATCCCGTATTACCTGCTGATTTCTTCAAGTTTACACCTCCTGAAAATGCGGATGTCATCAGTGACTGATCTGTTTACCCATAACAAACCTGAACAACCTCTTGCAGAAAAATTACGCCCCAAACATCTAGACGACATTATTGGTCAAAGCCATTTACTGGATAAAGGCAAACCACTACGTCTTGCCTTTGAATCGGGTAAACCACATTCCATGATTTTGTGGGGACCACCCGGCACCGGAAAAACCACGCTGGCGCATATCATGTCCGTTGTTTTCAACACGGAATTTATCGCGTTATCCGCTGTTTTATCGGGTATAAAAGATATCCGAGAGGCTATTGAAAGAGCACAAATGGTGTTACAACAAACTGGGCGGCACACCATTCTCTTTATTGATGAAGTCCATCGATTTAACAAATCCCAACAAGATGCATTCTTACCGCATGTCGAACAAGGATTGGTAACTTTTGTCGGCGCCACAACAGAGAATCCATCGTTTGAAGTCAACAATGCACTACTCTCGCGAGCCCAAGTTTATATTCTTAATGCCCTATCAGAACATGAGCTAATACAATTATTCGAACGTACAAATCAGAATATTTTTCCACACCTACAATTTTCTGATGAGGCAAGGCAAATACTTATTGAATTTGCAGATGGCGATGCCCGACGTTTGCTTAATTTGTTAGAGCAACTAAGCAATGCATCTGAAACAGAACAAGTTTCCGAGATAAATATCGATTATGTGCATAATGCACTGTCACGCAGTACACGCAGTTTTGATAAAGGTGGGGACGAGTTTTATGATCAAATATCTGCTCTACACAAATCTGTACGAGGCTCATCACCCGATGCAGCACTTTATTGGCTATGCCGCATGTTGGATGGTGGCGCTGATCCCATGTATATTGGACGACGTCTCATTCGTATGGCGAGTGAAGATATCGGCATAGCTGATCCACGTGCATTACGCATGACACTTGATTCGTGCGAAACTTATGAACGACTGGGCAGTCCTGAAGGTGAGCTTGCATTAGCACAAGCCACTTTATATCTTGCCTGTGCACCAAAAAGTAACGCTGCTTATATAGCATATAATAATGCACGGTCATTTATCAAGCGAGACAAAACACGTCGTGTGCCCATTCATTTACGCAATGCACCAACGAAATTGACGAAAGATATCGGTTACGGAGAAACTTACCGCTATGCCCACGATTGCCCTGATGCTTACGCAGCTGGTGAAAATTATTTTCCTGATAATATGCCCAAAGTGGATTTCTACCAGCCTACAAGCTATGGATTAGAACAAAAGATCGCAGAGAAATTAGCTTATTTGCGCAATCTGGATAAACAAGCCAAGAAAGATATTTAAATAATTATGACTGTTATTTTGGAGTATGCATGCTAGAGATTCAACAATTACGCACTGACCTGGAAAATGTCACGTCAAACTTGGCCAAGCGAGGGTACATTTTCCCCTCCAATGCATTCAATACATTGGAAGCAGAGCGCAAAACTTTCCAGACCCGAACACAGGAGCTACAAGCTAGGCGCAATAAAGCTTCCAAACAAATAGGTTACGCCAAAAGCAAAGGGGAAGATGCCACCACTATTCTGGCTGAAGTCGCACAGCTTGGCGACGAACTGAAGCAGGCTGAAAACAAATTAGAGACTATTCAAAGTAACCTACAAAAAATATTACTTGAAGTACCTAATTTGCCTCATCACAGTGTTCCCGAAGGAAAAAGTGAAGAAGACAATCAAGAAATTCGTCGCTGGGGTGAGCCGCGTTCATTCGATTTTGATGTGCGAGATCATGTCAGCATTGGTGAGGCACTCGGCCTATTAGATTTTGAAACAGCCGCAAAATTAAGTGGTGCCCGCTTTAGTCTGATGAAAGGCGGTCTGGCACGTTTGCACCGGGCCCTGACGCAATTCATGCTAGACATCCATACTGAAGAACACGGTTATATCGAGACTTATGTACCCTATCTAGTCAACCAAGATAGTTTACGTGGCACAGGTCAATTACCGAAATTTGGAGCAGACTTATTTGCAGTTAGTGCTGGCGACAAACATGGTTCTGAAAATGACAATTCACCCAATTTCCATCTTATTCCAACTGCAGAAGTACCCATTACCAATATGGTACGCGACGAAATCGTTCCGCTTAAATCACTCCCTATGAAGTTTGTCGCGCACACGCCCTGCTTTCGATCTGAAGCGGGCAGCTACGGCAGAGATACCCGCGGCTTAATTCGTCAACACCAATTTGACAAGGTGGAACTAGTTCATATTGTTCACCCGGAACAATCCTATGACGCATTAGAACAATTAGTCGGTCATGCTGAAACGATTCTACAGAAATTGGCACTGCCTTATCGTGTCTTAACTTTATGCACTGGCGACATGGGTTTTTCCGCAACCAAAACTTATGATATTGAGGTTTGGCTACCCGCACAAAAAACTTATCGCGAAATCTCATCTTGCAGCAATTGTGAAGCATTTCAAGCGCGACGTATGCAAGCACGATTTCGCAATGAAAAAGATAAACCTGAACTACTCCATACACTCAATGGTTCAGGACTGGCAGTAGGACGAACTTTAGTGGCAATACTCGAGAATTATCAAAATGCTGATGGCAGTGTTTCCATTCCAGAAATACTAAAACCTTATATGAATGGCCTTGACCAACTAAGGATTACAGGAGGAGAATGATGATAATGCAACATTTCTTTCTCATAATAAGGATAACTCAATCATGCAAAACGAAAATGAAGATACTACAGATAATAACGATGATCTAGCGGCACTCGAAGCGGATATTCGTAATGCTGTTGCCCATGGCACCAATATACAAGACACCGTTCATCGCATAACACTCAAAGCAATGAACGCCAATAGGCTTGACCTAGAATCTATCCGTCGCATTATCTCCGCTGTTATAAGTGGTGCGCATGAGGGCACACAACATCATCTACAGCATGCAACCGATCAAACAGAAAGTGCAAAATCACAGATTACTGAGGCCATTAATGGACTAGATTCAGCATTAGCAAGGTTTGCTGAGGCTTCTAAACTCGCTCTCCAGGAAGCAGCTGGACGCGCACAAAAATTCTCAGATAAAGACCTTTCTCGTACCCGTAATGATCTGGAAAGTTTAGAAAATTTATTTATAGATACCTTACAAGATACCGCCAAAGCTACTCAGGGATTAGCTTCAGAAACATTACGTGACCTTAGCAATCATGCTAGAAACAATGGAACAATAGTTGGTGAACAATTAAAAGAAACCTTGGCTGTCTTTTCCCAGCAAATTTCCTCCGTTGGTCATGCACAATTGGAAGCCGGTGCCCATCTAGCCCATGCAACAGCAGATTTTATCCATAAAATTGCCAATGGTGTATTGGATGGCATTAAGGATAAAGACACAACTAACAACAAAACACCAGATAGCAAACCCGAGTAGCGCAAAAATGGGGGGGTTCCACTTTACTTGATGCGCATCAACATAATCGCTTTCATTAGCTGTAGATTGCTAATTTTATCGAATTTACATGATACTAATGGTATTCTAGGAGATATGGTCACCTAACAGTAGGTTATTTATATCTCATGTAGTTATCACTTAATATTATTTCGTGAGGTTATTATGAATTACATTTCAGGCATTATTGATCTACCCTGGTGGGGATATGGCATCGTTGTTTTGTTACTGACGCATATCACTATCGCATCTGTCACCATCTTTTTACATCGTCACCAGGCACATCGAGCACTCGATCTTTCTCCACGTACCAGTCATTTTTTCAGATTCTGGCTATGGCTCACAACAGGCATGGTGACCAAAGAATGGGTTGCAATCCATCGCAAACATCATGCAAAGTGTGAAAAAGAAGGAGATCCTCATAGTCCACATATTCATAGCCTCAAAAAAGTATTCTGGCAAGGCGCTGAACTTTATCGCACAGAATCCAGGAATACTAAAACTCTAGAACGATATGGACATCTTACACCTGATGATTGGGTCGAAAAAAATATCTATAGCAAGCATAGTAAAAAAGGAATTGCGCTCATGCTGGTGGTAAACGTCATACTTTTTGGGCCCATTGGCCTTACTATGTGGGCCGTACAGATGATGTGGATTCCCCTAATGGCTGCGGGTGTCATCAATGGTGTGGGTCACTATTGGGGGTATCGTAACTCTGAGACACCCGATGAATCTACTAATATTGTACCGTGGGGCATTATTATTGGTGGGGAGGAACTCCATAATAACCATCATGCCTATCCCACTTCCGCCAAACTCTCAAATACTTGGTATGAGTTCGATATTGGGTGGGTATACATCCGTATATTGGAGATGCTTGGGTTAGCCAATGTTAAGCATATCCCTTCAGAACTTACACTTGATAAACAGAAAAAATCATGCGACGAGAAAACTGTTGCAGCATTGATCGCACATCGTTATTACTTTATTCATGAACTCAAGCGTGCCATGGATTCTGATTCCCAGAATCTTTTTACGCAAGATTTATTCAAAGAAATCCAGTCTGTGTGGGAGGACAAGAATGCAAAAGTCGAAGAACTTGCAGAAAAACTAGAAAATTGGTGTGAAAAGGTGGTTTGTCTCCAAGTAGCTTCTCTAGGCGCTTTTACCCAGAGATTACGCATGAGTGTTCTAAAATAGAAAAAATGCAGTTGAGTTAGGAGCTAACCAATTGAAGATACGCTCACAAACATTATTTGCCAACAGGTCTATTTAATCTACGTGTTATCCTCTCCACCCAGTGCATCAACTATATCTGGCAACATCTGGCTTAACTCACCCGTCATTAGAGCAAAATCACTATCAAATAATTCTTCAGTCGTCTCAGCTGACTCCTTGAGAATATCCAGTGGCACAATACGTCTAAGTTGAAGATTATCATGTAATACAAACGAAATTTTTTGCCCCCATGTCATAGCTAGTTTAGTCACTTTTTTTCCTGCCTTGATATGTCGAGTCGTTTCTGCTGCATCTAACACATGATGCGTATATCTAACCGTGGCTTTTTCATCATCCATACCTTGCAATTCACAATCCCGATCAATTGTGAAAACAGATGGCGGCTCATCACCTGACAGCCATCGCGTCATTGCAGCTGATGGAGAAGTCTTGGTATCCAATGGTTCCAAGGTTAAATCATCTACAGACTGAAACAACACTTCCAGCAATTCATCAGCCTTATTCGTATTCGCTGTATCAACAACAAACCACTTTCCTTTTGGGTCTATCCAAGCATAGGTTTTTCGGCGCTGTGCAAAGGCGCGTGGTAATAATTCGATTAGTACAGACTCTTTAATATCTCTGACCTGTTTTTTTCCTGGCTTATAACCTTGCTGTTGTTCAATTTGTATGATGCGCGCTTTAGCATGCTGATTGACGACTGTTGCTGGCAATAATTTCTTTTCAATGCCCAAAGCCACAAGCATGTGCTGTCCAAATACATGCACAAAATTCTCTTTCTCATCTCTGGGCCACATCCATCCTCGACTTTGCAGTTCCAATTGCAAACATTCCTGTAATGCACGCTTAGAAAGTGCATCTTCCAATTGATCTGGGGTTATATTCCCCCCAGTGATACGATAGATTTGTAAACTTTTGAACCACATAATTTTTATTATTCTAAGATAACTAATGCCAATTTACCCAAGGAATGCGCACTCAGAATTTTTTATTGCATTACTTTTATTTGAAATTATCGGGATGAAAATACACTTTAGCACCCAACATGCTCAGAATCATTTTTATGCCGCTAATGATTGACTTTCTCTTCCCTGTCTTTGAAAATGGAGAAATCCAATTGGTACCGCTGTAACAATTTATAGAATTCAGTTCGATTACGTTTTGCAATACGTGCCGCTTGTGTGACATTACCCGATGTGATTTTAAGAATGCGCACCAGATAATCTCTTTCAAATTGCTTCTTTGCTTCTTCGAATGATGTAAGCTCCATCGTCTTCATATGCATGGCATCATGTATTAACGCAGGTGAAACTAATGATGCTGCACTCAAGACAACGCATTGTTCCACAATATTCATGAGTTGCCTAACGTTACCCGGCCATGATGCACTGACCAGTATTTGCATGGCATCAGGTGAGAAACCATGTATATCCCTTTGGTATCTTTTGGCAAATAATTGCAGAAAATAATTTGCTAATAATGGAATATCTTCACGCCTTTGTGATAAAGCAGGTATTTTTAACGACACCACATCTAATCGATAATATAGATCTTCACGGAAATTTCCATTTGCTATCTCGGCTGTTAGATTACGATGTGTCGCTGATATAATACGCACATCTATGTCAACAGAATGCGCAGAACCGACTGGACGTATTTGTTTTTCCTGAAGTGCACGTAACAACTTCACTTGCAGCAACAAAGGCATATCACCAATTTCATCAAGAAATAAGGTTCCACCCTCGGCTAATTGAAATAATCCTTGATGATTCCGAATTGCACCAGTAAACGCACCTTTAACGTGCCCAAAAAGCTCAGATTCCAATAATTGTTCAGAAATTGCTGCACAATTAACTGCAACAAATGATTTATTAGCGCGGCTTGAGGCACTATGAATTGCACGTGCAAACAATTCTTTCCCTACACCACTCTCGCCATAAAGTAATACACTTGCATCCCCTCTAGAAACCAGATCCGCCTTACCTAAAACATCTTCCATAACAGCACTTTGTGTGATGATTTCTTTGCGCCATAATGAATGTAGTTTATCTGCTTTCGCAGATTTGGGCACATGTTGTAGTGCTTTTTTGATGTGCACAAGTAAATTCTTGCTATCAAATGGTTTTGTTAGATACCCAAAAACACCATGCTGTACTGCTGCGACAGCATCTGGAATATTGCCATAAGCAGTAAGAATAATAACGGGTAGCGTAGGAATTTTTTGGTTAATTTGCTCAAATAGAGCCATGCCATCCATACCACTCATCTGCATATCACTAATGACAAGCTGAGGCCTGGCCATGTCTAGATAATTAAGCGCTGATTCCGCACTATTGACTGTATCTGTTTCGTAACCAGCGGCAATCAAACGAATAGAAAGTAATTCAAGTAAATCTAGGTCGTCGTCTACAAGAAGTATTTTTGATTTGGTTTCCATTTACAATTTACTGCACATTTCTTCTGATAAGTTTTCTTTCCATAGCCTTAATAGCTTCAACCTTCCTTTGTAATACTTCAGATCTTTGTTTTTCTAATTTTAATTGTTCAGACAAGTGATCTGCAATTACACTCATACGTTCTTCTTCTTCTAGTCGAGTTATTAATACATTTCTAAAACTAATAATGTCGCTTTTCTGTTGCTCAATTTCAGGCCATTCTTTAAGTAAGTTAAGTGCTGCATTTCGATCATAAAACTTTTCACCTGGTAGCGTAAGTAATAGTATATATTTAATGCGGTCTTCACTCCTGTTTTTATTCAGAAATGCTTTCTTTACTACTTCGAACTTGTCCTCAAGTTCTTTTGAATCCATTTCCTCAAAAGATGCATAGTCAAACACCAATACGCTTAACCGATCTTGAGAAGCTACTGGGGTTAATAACTTCCCAAAGCGCCAATCTGGATCAGTTGGCAAGCTAGAGCATCCAGTTAACAGCATGTTTAATAAAATTATTAAATGTAATTTATTGTAAAGATGTCTCATAAGGTTTTCTCTATATCACTAACAGGCAATATAAGACGAAAGTGTGCGCCAACCCCCTTTTGATCTATAAGTGTAAGACTCCCGCCATGCGCCAGTGCAAATTCCTTTGCAATAGACAACCCCAGTCCTGTCCCTCTAACATGTGTTTCCGGTATAAATTGCCCCTGATAAAAGGGTTCAAATATTTTGAGTTTATCTGAATCATGTATACCCACACCTGAATCGATTATATCCAATTGGATAAATTCATTTTTCTCAATGATATTAATATCAATACAACCTTGTGATGGAGAAAATTTCACTGCATTTGATAACAAATTATCTATAATGGTTTCTATTTTCTCTTTATCACATTCAAAAAGGAAGTCCGGGTAATTTCGGTTAATTTTAAGTTCCTTACTCATAATTGACAAATTTTGATTCTGGATTGTTTCATCTAAAATCTCAGACAAGTTAACCGGCTGTTTTACAAGCGCAGTTTTCTCAATCTGTATAGCGCTATAGCTAAGCAAATCCTCAATCCTTTTTTGTAACTGTAAACTACTACTATGTAGAATATCGGCAATCAATTGTTGCTGTTTTGTTAGCCTCCCAGTTACACCCTCAGCAAGCAGATCTGCACCTTCACGAATAGCTGTCAATGGTGTTTTCAATTCATGCGAAACATGTCTAAGAAATTGGATTTTTTGTTTTTCTAATTTCAATAAACGACGACGCATCCAATCTAAGCGTTCTCCCAAATATTGTAGATTCTGAGGGCCTTCAACATTAATTGATTTTGATAGCTCTCCCTGACCCATACTGTATATGGCCTCATCAATCTGCCTAATTGGGCGTGTAATTAAAACTGAGAATGCAACAGCCAGTAACATTACAAAAGGAATTAGAATAAGCAGCTGAACTTCAACATTAATTCGTGCTTGGCTAGCCATTTCACGCGTTTTATTAACTTCGCGATCAATAAATAAATTGCCTAATCCTATAAAATGTTTAACTGATTCAAGCAAGTCCGAGAAACTTTCAATATGCGCATGTAGATGTTCAGATATATCCTGAGCCGCAATTATCTCATCATGAATGCCACGTTCGGATAAACGTATCTTCTCTAATACTGAACGCTCCTCCGTGAGTAACGACAGCTTCATTAATGCTTCTGTTGTCTCTTCGAATCTCGCATGTGAGTGAAAATATCCCTCAAATAATGATGCGTCTCCCAATATAAATGCTTGCCTCAAACTTCTTTCCATAGCAAGAACTTCATCAGATAGAACTCTACTTCCATGTGTAACTTGTGTTGCTTGATAAACTGTTTCTCTACTTTGCTCGGCAAGACGGTCGATAGTAATTGCACTATTAATTAAAACAACAATAAGAGGTATGCCTACCAGAGAAAACCCAAATAAAATTAATTTTAAAAAAGAATTAGGGTATCGCTGTATTTTTGCGGTATGTGTGTTATTTGTTTTTATCGTAAAACCAGCAATATCTGTATCGGCGCCCATATACATTTCCATTTTAGTAATACACAATAGTTTGTGTTAAATAATGCTGCTCCTAGCTAATTAATATATTGGTATTTAATGATAAAATCTACTAACCAAACAACCGATCAATTATCTACTTTTTACCAACCTCTTCACCACTATCAGAAGATACAAAACTCAAAACCTATGAAAAAGGTGTACTTTGCCAATAACCTGATGGAAGCTCAAATAGTATTAGATATGCTAGAACACGCCTATATTCCGGCTAAATTATTTAATCAACATACACAGGGTGGAATGGGCGAAATTCCCTTTACACATGCTTACCCTGAGGTTTGGGTTATTCGTGACGAAGATTACGAACGCGGAAAAAAGATTGTTCGTGCTTATGAAAAGATACCGAATTCAACCGGTATTATATATTGCCCCTCATGTGCAGAAGAAAACCCGCAAAACTTTCAATTATGTTGGCATTGTGGCTCTGGTCTTGAAACTGTTTCTCCTAGAACAAAATCATAAATATCAATCACAGCAACCCTCTTATATGAAGGCACTACTGTATTTCTTACTGCCCGTTACCGGAAAAAGGTTACAGATGGACTAGATAATATTCAACTGCATTTACTAGAAGAGGAGTATCTACACTACTTGCATGAGCCTGGGAAATGCTGTGCCGCCATAAAGAATCTGCGATCAAAAAATAACACCCAAACTTTTTGTATCTTCTTTCAAGCTGAAAACAAAACACATTTGGAAGATTTATACCTACCCTATCGAAAAATGCCGTACTAATACATAGATTGTACACGAAGTCGGCCCACACCCACTAGCAAATAAAATTGTTAAGTGATCCACAAATCAAGTGTCTGAGACTGAAGCAGAAAAAACTCCGCATATCTTTATGCCTAGATTATTTGTTCAAAAAACCAAAACACGATGCTTCTTACAACACTTGCAATACCTTACAAAACAATAATATTATGACGATAGGCCTTGCACGCTTAAACAAGAAGTTATCTTATCTTAGTAAATCAATACGTTTCTATTAATATACCTTTATTAATTCTTACTACGTTTTCTTTTAGCTGTAACAGGCGGAACAAATAATGCTGCTACTTGTTTATTCTGCCCTCGCACAACTTTATTTCCCAACTTAATCTGTTCTTTATAAATTTCATCTGCTTCAATCTTTGCAGGGACATAAGGTTGAGTAAATAAAGGATCCTCAGGAAGATTCCTTGGTTGAGTTGTCTTATTCTTTCCATTAGTACCACTAAAACTAATCACTTCACCTCCTTTCTTTGGACGTGTACTCTTCCTATTCTGCTCCGAAGCACCACGTTCAGCCTTTCTATTACCCGCATTTTTTACAGTCGACACGCTTTTTATACTCGACAGAAATCCATCGGCTTTCTCTATCTTAAGTTTTGTTTTCAGTAATTTCTCAATACCTTGCAACAAGGTATTTTCTTCTTTACTAACCAGAGAAATTGCAAAACCTTTTGAGCCAGCACGTCCAGTACGCCCAATCCTATGGACATAATCTTCCGGGCTATTAGGCAATTCAAAGTTGATGACATGCGTTAATTCCTCGATATCTAACCCACGAGCAGCCACATCTGTGGCCACCATAACTTGTGTTATACCTTGCTTAAACTCATTTAATGCCTGTGTGCGCTGAAGTTGATTTTTATCACCATGTATGACTACATTAGTAATGCCATGATGCATTAACTGTTTAGACAAACGATCGGCGCCATACTTAGTTCGATTGAATATCAGAACCTGTTGCAGGTCCTGGTGCTTAATAAGATGTATTAATAGGTCTTGTTTGTGCGCTGGATCAACACGATAAACAATATGTGTAATTAAGTCACTAACAGAGTTCTGTTTTGCAACCTCAACCAGGACGGGCTGTTTTAATAATTTATTTGCTAACTTTTTAATTTCCGCCGAAAAAGTTGCTGAGAACATCAGATTTTGACGCTGCTCTGGCATTAACTGAAGGATCTGTTTAATGTCGGGCATAAAGCCCATATCTAACATGCGATCCGCCTCATCCAAAACTAAAATTTCGACCTTAGAAAGAACTAAAGTCTTTTGTTGAATATGGTCTAATAAACGACCTGGAGTAGCAACCAAAATTTCCACACCGGCGCGGACCGCTTCAATCTGTTTATCGATATTGACGCCGCCATAAATTACTGTAGATCTAAGTGGCAAATATTTTCCATAGGATTTAACACTTTCATATACCTGCAACGCTAACTCTCTAGTCGGCACTAATATCAAAGCTCTTACAGGGTGTCTTGCCGGGGACGTACTTTTATTGGCATGAAACTCAAGAAGTCGTAACATAGGTAGTGTAAAACCAGCAGTTTTACCTGTCCCTGTTTGCGCACCTCCCATGACGTCATTGCCTTCAAGGATAGCTGGTATTGCTTTTTCCTGTATCGGTGTTGGTTGTGTGTATCCCTGGTCAGAGATTGCCCGCAATATATCGGCTGATAAGCCGAGTTGCTCAAATAACATTTATACTACTCTCCTAAACTACATATCTAAAACTTCCTAAGGAAATGCAGGCTTGCAATAAGTAAAAATTTTGCGTTCATCAAAAGAACCTGTACTCCTTATACTTACAAGTCTAGAGCTAAATTACATCTGAGGCTATAAACCTCATTTATCATGAACCAGTTCAAGCTTTCAGTCAGATAATACTTACTTGAAATGAATTGACTCACTCCGCCATACTACGGTAACTAATGCAATAGCTAGACTATGCTATCTATACAGAATTATACAATTTAAAAATCATATATTCCGAATGAATTAACTTATAAAAACATACTGTTAATGTATTAAATACGCAAGAACCCGCACAAACATATTGTTTTATGCGGGTTCTTTTGTGTAACTCCGTGGAATCATCTTGATGCCAAACCATACCGACAATCAATTAAGTAAAGATAGTACTTAATACTCATCATCCCAGTCATCATCGTCATCCCAGTCATCATCGTCATCCGAATCAAACTGCTTCAATACTAACTTACCAGCAGCACGACTCGCATTTAAATCCGTCTCAGGCGCTTCATCATGCACCAGGTTCTGATGACAGTCGATACATGTCGCTCCTTCCGTCTCCATCTTCTTGTGCTCTGCCTGGGCATCCGCACCCGGTGGGTCTGGGTTCTTATGACAATCTCGACAGGTGATGCTGTCCCATTTCTTCAGGTTCATGCGCGCATCATGTGCCATGATCAAACGACGCTCGTTAAATTTCTCTAATGTCGAGTAGTCATTCATGAATTCAAGATACAGTTCACGTGTACCATCAACGATATGCGTATAAACCGCTAAGTGAAAGTTCTTAAATCCTTGCGGTATATGGCAGTCTTTACAACCCGGGTTGACACCCAACGCACCATAGTGCGTGGATTCCCTTAATTCATCTTGCGTATAGGTCATGGAGTGACAGCTGGTGCAGAATTCTTCCGTCGATAACGCCGCTTCTCCGCCCCAGACAACCGCAACCAATACGATGCCAAGTAGTCCACCCGTCAACAGGGTACCAATCGCACCCTTTTGTAAGCCAGTCATTCTTCTCTCCCTTACTTATTCGTCAGTGCTAGCTTTTTCGCCTTCCTTGGCGTTAGCTTGGAATTCTTTGTGATACTTGAATTCAGGCTCGCCGACAAAAGCACCATCCAGTTTGTAATGCTCGTGCATTGCACCCGTATCTTTGACCATGTCGTCAAACTTGAAGGTGTACTTCTCGTCAACTTCCGGTGTGAATGGGGTATAAGGCGGCTTGTTGCCTTCCCAACCTGATCCTTCATAGTTTAAGTGACAGGCTTTGCAGGCTTCTTCAAATTCATAGTCCTGGCCTCTTGAGGCTAAGCGTGAACGCTCCGTGGTGGTCCCATTGCGCTCAAATGCTTGACCGCCTTTACGATGCTCTCCTCGGTAGTCTCTACCTGCACCATGACAGGATTCACAACCTACTGCCGCCAATTGACGCTTCGGCCGCTTGATTTCATAACCACCTCTTTGCTCGTATCCATCTACGTGACAGCCTACGCAGTCAGGGTCTTTTGTATAATCTTTCTCAGGATCAAGACCCGCTTTAACTTTAGCTTCTTCGCGTGTGCCAGGCCTAAGTGATTGCATGGCCTTCGCATGCGCAGTATCGCGCCAGGATTTCGCTTGCGATTTGTGACAAGAGCTGCATTTGCTACGTCCTTCAAAGGTTTGAGCAACTACACTACCTGTAAAAAATGCAAACATCGCTATGATTGCAAGTATGTAGGTTATTGGCTGTTTCATACTTCCTCCTTTATACTTTTTAATTCGTGTTTATATGCCGCGTATTGTACGCTATCACCCGATTGTGTAAATGCTTATGTGTATGCTTTCAGGTTTTTTTTGTTTTTGTCACCACTTTCACTACTCTTCTAAGCATGCCAATCTGGAGCTACGGTATGTTAAATACCCAGTAACTACCGCTCTGGTACATTAATTGTAAGGCTTTCAGTTCCAATGGGGCATCTTTTTCTGTAAATGGAAGCATTTGGGCAAGCAGGGTCTCACTGCTTTGCGCGTCACTTAGGAAGAATACTCTAATTTCTGAGTCTGTGATGGATTGCAGGGTGTAAGTATCAAAGTCGTTGTTCTTGAGCTGCACTTTCATTTGGTTGATCATGCCGTGCATGTTGCCCGTCAATGGAAGGTTTTGATACGCTACGCCGAGTTTGTCCGGGTATATGAGCCCCAGTTTGTACAGGTCGGTTGTATGAACAACGATGTAAGCTTCTCGTGGGGAGCCTACGAGTGCGCGTAGCTTGGCCGCACCTTCTTCAGGGGTGGCTGTCAGCGCTTGGGTAAATTGTTCAAATTGGTCACGTTCTTGTTGGCTTACGCTGCTCTGCCAGAATTTGCTTTCGTGGGCTTTTATGTCGCCGCTTTGTCCTGCCCAGTCTAATGGAACAACGAGGGGTTCGTTCATGTGGCTGGTAAAGAGTGTTTCGCGTCCTGTCAGTAGGTTTATTTGACGTGAGGTGTCCCACCAGGACAATATGAGGGCATCTTTTGAGGTGTGTTTGCTAATCGCCGTGGCCACCGCGCTCAGCTCAGAGAGCTTCCAGTCTAAGGTGTGGAGTACTTCGTGTGTGTTGTTCTTCCAGTCAAGTAAAACGGGCGATGTGTTGCCTTTTTGCGCAAGTGTGAATGCCGCAATCGGCTTGTCTACGCCTTCTACTGATACGTTGTATTGTTTGAGTTGTAGGTCTGGCCAGGCGTCAAGTTCTAGCTCCGGAAATGCTTTATTATCCCCTTCTTTTACCAGTTCATACTGGTAGGGTACAGGGACCGGAGAAAACCATAAGTAGGCAAACCAGCCTAGTAAAACTAAACCTCCCGTCACCAGGAGTATGCCTAATGACGGGAGTAGTTTGTCTCCCGATCGCGCCACTTTCGTGGTGCGACCGGTTGCGTCAGCGGGTATCAACCTTCGCTTTGCTTACGTTTGCGCCAACCTGCTAGTGCTAGTGTTCCTGCTAGCAGCATGCCGCCACCTAAGCCGCCCAGTGAGATCTGCTGCGCTGTGCTGTCTAGGTCAAGCAAGCTGGTCTTCTTGCCTTCAAGTTTCTTAACACGTGCTTGCAGTGCAACCATTTCACGTATACGGAAGTTTTCGTCTTGCACTTCAACATACGCACGGTTCATCGGTCCCCAACCTTCGGTATAAGTCCAACCACCTGGATTAACGTGGGCTAGACCAACGTGCATCTTAGCCAAGTCATTCTCTCCCATCTCTAGAACTTTAAGTTCCATTGAGGCCGGGTTGTTGCCTGATGACCAAAATAGTTGTGAGAAGATACCAAAACCTGGCTTCTCAGGAGCCGGTGGCGCAGGACGATTGGTCTTCTGACCAGCCAGCAAACCTTCATTGTACAGCGCCTCAACAACCGCATGCGCCTCTTGATATTTGTTCAGACCCGCTATGGTACCTTTGTCCATCAGGTCAAGGTAGGAACGCGCAAATCGCTCTGAGTGACATTGAGTACAGGTGATTACCCATGAGTCTAGGCGGTCTTCTGACCAGTCACTGGTGATGTTCTCTACAATGCCCGGCACAAACGGATAATTGGCCCAGCGAACTTTTCTCACCATGTTGTGGCTATATTCGCCTTCATATTCCATGTGGCAACCCGCACAGGTCGGGGCACTTTGTCCACCCTTCTCATACGCGTCTTTCAGTTCTACGTCCCAGTTCCAGTCGTTACCCAGCATTGATACCATCTTGCCGTGCTTGGACATGGAGTACGCTTCCCAGTTGTTATGGTCAACACCACTGTGACAGGTCGCGCAGGCTTCCGGCTTGCGAGATTCTGCCGCTGAGAATTCGTGACGGGTATGACAGGAGTCACATTTGTTTTGGTTGGTGTGGCACATGGAGCAGCCTTCGGCTACTTCTCGTTGTGGCATCGCCGCCCAAATGGTGGTCTCTACGTTCGCCGCATAGTCCAGCGCATGTGATGGACGACCATCTGGCCATTGTCCGTCAGGCCATATCATGGTGTCTCGCTCTGATTCGCGCTCGGCAAATTCTTGTAGGTGACAGGCGCCACATACGTCCGCCGTCGGCATGATCAGGTCTTTCGCATGATCAGCTTTCTTCTTGGTGTTGATCTCTACGTGACAGTCAATACAACCAACTTCCTTTAATGGCTCTTTGGCACCTAACTTACCTAATGAACGTAGGTTCTTCTCTACGTCTTCAAGTTTCGCCTTCTTGTAGTAAATCGGATCACTCGGCTTGAGATTACGTATCTTGTCTAGGTTCGAGTGGGTACTACGCTTCCACGCTTGTACCCATACCGGTGATTCGTCTGTATGACATTCAACACATTCTCCTCGGCCCGCTACTTCTCGCATCGAGGTCGGCGGGGTATAAAATGTCGCCGGATCTAAATACATGCTATAAGGTATCGGCTCCCAGTACTTCGCCATGCTGCCCGATCCCGCTCCCTGCGCAGGGTCCTTGTAACGCTTTACCAACGCATCATACATCTGCTTCGGCGTCGTCTTGCCTCGATCAAGTTTCAGCGCCTTGTACGTCTCGTCCGGTACCGTCGGTATGTTCGCATGCGCAGCCGCTACCAGCAGACCACTACATACAACCATAACTATCTTCAGCCATAGCTTGGAATACATCTCTCTCTCCTTTTTCCGTTCCAAAATGATTTCT
>JAOULU010000120.1 GCA_029881855.1 Nitrosomonas sp.
GTATCCCTGAGATTCTGGAACATAATGAATCATGTCCTGGACGATTTCTTCAGGTGCATCAAAGCCAAACGGCGATGGGTTGCCCAGGTTGAGTTTGAGGATCTTATGCCCCTCTTCTTCCAGTTTGCGTGCTTCGCGCAAAACAGGACCCCGGATGTCATAACAAACGTTATCTAATTTATGAGATTTACTAACTTTTTTCATGCCCTGCACTTCACTAACCAGTTTCTGGATAGTATATACCGAAATCAGGGTATGTCGTCTATCTGATTTAGCTAGCTCTATTTCTATGCTGTTCTGCTCGATAATGGTTATATTGGGTATTATTTGCGCACATCTATTCGATAGACAAATCTACGCAATAGATTGGGGCAATATCTAGATCCTGAATTTTCCAAGCGAAGCACCCATGTCTTTTACAACTGTTTCCAGTTCAACACTGGCTGCCGCAGTTTTTTCTGCTGAAGCAGCAGATTCGTATGACATATCATTGATGATAATTATGTTTCTATTGATCTCTTCAGAGACTCCACCCTGTTGTTTCGCAGCTGTTGCTATCTGGTTGTTCATAGTATTGATCTCAGAGATTAATTGCGCGATCCCGGCAAAAGTGTTGTCAGCCTCTTTCGCGTGCGCAACAACAATATGAGCCTGTTGACGACTTTGGCCCATGATATTTACAGCGTCGCGTGCCTGTTCCTGTAGTTTGACAATAATATCGTTGATTTCACTGGTCGACTGTTGTGTTGCTGTTGCCAGGGTTCTTACCTCATCGGCAACAACTGCAAAGCCTCTACCGTGTTCGCCGGCGCGTGCTGCCTCAATAGCGGCATTTAATGCGAGCAGGTTAGTTTGTTCAGCCACGCCTTTGATAACGTCAAGAACAGCTGTAATCGCGCCACTTTCCTCTTCAACTTTATGAATTGTTAAAGCCGTTTTTTCAAGTTTATGAGAAAGCTCCTCAATTTCGCTAATAGTTCGGGTGATAATATTAATGCCTGATTTTGCTTTATTTTCTGCTTCTTCTGAAACAAGTGCACTATTTTGAATGCTTTTAGCAACCTCCTGAACTGTGGTTGTCATTTCATTCATCGCTGTCGCAACCTGCTCTGTTTTACTATTCAGGTTATAAATATAATCATTTGTAGATGCTGACTCAGTATTAACGTGCTCTGACACATTAGATATTTTATTGGTTGCATCTGTAATTTCTCCATGCATAGTTCTTAGCTTGTTGCTCATTATCTGAATTCCGTTTAACAGTTGGCCGACTTCATCACTTCGCTTTGTCTCAAACGTCGTAGAAATGTCACCCTGTTTTAGTTTTTCAGCGACTTTAGGCAAATCGGAAATAGCCCGCGCCATTATAATGAATAACAAACTGACGAAAAAAATGATAAAGATGGAGCCAATTAAAAGGATATTCCTTATTGTGATTGCATTTTGTTTTTGATCATTAACGACCAGTTCAGTACGATGCTCAACACCTGAAAGAAAGTTATCAACAGACTCGATCATTTTTTCAGCAACAGTATCAAACTCACCCATAAATTTATTGCCTGCGGAATATCCACCATCTATATAGGCATGCGCCATTCTTTTTCCGGTATCATAATATGCATCAAATACTGGAATCGATGCTCGATACTCATCAGCACGTTTGGGATCTAACTCGCTTATTTCTTTAATCAGCAAACGAAACTTCCTTGCATTTTTTTCTGCTTCTTCAAATCCTTCATTTAGGCCATCCTGACCACGCGTCGCGCTTATATCAGACAACCATTGTTGTACCTGCACCACTGTGAGTTTAAGCTCATGAGCTCTATTCAAAATTGGTATTTCTTTATCTTTAATATTGACAGCATACCCAAGACTTTTGCTGTTATACGAAAGCATGACAACTGCCATGAGTACTATAAATATACCCATCAGACTCACCAATAGAAAAAATTTCTTATAAATACTCATGGAGATTACTCAACAATTAGACACAAAACTGGAATATTAGTATCGGCTAATATTAGTGAAACTTAATACAAATTGTGAGGTGATAATAAAAATTTAACAATTAGATAAAGGAGATTGTATATTATTGTTTTAATGGACTATTTATTGCTTTTAAAGATATTTAGGGGTCGTTTTTGAAAAAAATTAGGCTTTTTTATCTGTTTTATATAGCTTTTAGCCAAGTAGCTCTGAAACTTCAATGACACTTTTCGCAACGGTAACAATTTTCTCATTTCGATCCATCGCCAGTTTTCGTAATGCCTTATACGCATCATCTTCACTACAACTTCTCTGCTTCATGATAATGCCTTTTGCCTTATCGATTACTTTTCTATCAGCAAGATCTGATTTCGTTTTTGTCAGTTCTTCTTTTAAGGCCTGAAACTCTCGAAACCGAGCAATGGCAACATCCATGATTGGCTTTATTCGGCTTTCGCTGAGCCCATCAACAATACATGCGCTTACACCCGCCTTAACGGATCGCGATATGGTTTCGCTGTCACTTCTTTCTGTAAACATCACAACTGGTTTTGGCATTAGCTGATTAAGCTTCTGGATACTTTCAAGGATGTACTCATCGGGGGATTCCATGGAATAAATAATCACATCCGCATCTATTTTATCCAGAATAAGGGAGATATCCTCTTCAGTAGTGACGCGACCAACCACACCATAGCCATTATCCAGCAATGCACGCTCAACCACGGCAGAGCGTCCACTATCCTCATCGACCAGAAGAACTTTTATATTATTTTTCATTTTAATTACTGCAGCTCGTTTTATCATGTCTATAACAGAGCAAGAACAATGCCAATATAAAATGTTAATTAATTTCAATCAGATACAAGCAAAAGAATAATATATTCATCTAACGTGCACTTTTAATGAGCTGTTCGTTAAAGCACATGCACTAATATGGTTCAGTGATATTTAGTGGGAAATGGAATGACAGGAATAGCGGACGATTAGGTCTGTTTATCACGATTACCAATCTAACTGTAATATGCCCTTCTCAATCGCTTTTTCAATTTCTTCAGCAAAAAGTCCTTCCGTGCCGACACCGATTAATTTTTCAGCGACTTGTTGACCGTCGCCATTGAGAAACACCAGGGTGGGAGTGACCGATGCCCCATATTTTGCTGGAAAATCTTCTGCCGAAATTCGTTTACCGCCAAAGTCTTTCAGGCTGCCATAACTATCAATCATGACCTTACGAATAATGACTTTCTCTCTGGCGGCTTTGTTTCGCTGTAATGGAAGCAAGTAACTGTGTTCCATGAGTTCACAAAAAGGGCAGTCCTCCGCAGAAAACATGATCAAGATAACAAGCGATCTTTCATTGGCCTGCTCACCCAGTGACTCTAGATCAGTCACAGTCTGAAGTTTTTCTACTTTTTCTGATACGGCGTTGCCAGAAAAGGAAGCCAGTAGTAATCCGAATAATATGCCAATACCGTAAAAGTAACACCGGAACATCATAAAACCTGATAATCGAACATCTTGGTATTATAACTGAATACTCTGGTAGTGGTAAAAGGTGCATTTGCACATTTTTGAATGGAAATAGATAGGCGTTTGGTTTTTATTTTCCTGGCTTATAGAGATGCAACGCATCTAATCGTGCATTTATAATGGCAAGGTGTTTTTTATAATATTTAGATTCAATTCCTCCTAGTGACTCGAAAGAATGCTGGGAAATTCTTTCAGGAAGTGATTCTATCGACGGAAAAAAAGTCTCTTGTTGATTTAATATGGCCGCCTGTTTTTGAAGATATACCGCACCTTTGGAATTCAAGGCTAGTTCAGCGAAACGAATACCAGAGAGATCGGCAGCCAAATCCGCAAAACTAAACCCAGAACCCCCAGCCTGTGAGTCGAGCATTTCTTTAAATTCACCTATTGCAAAACTCACGCCGCTATCAGTGATCACTTTAAGTACGGCAGAATAAATAAAATGCAACCTGAGATCTGTGCGATTTGCTAATACAATCTTTTTACCATAAGGCTGGCATCTAAGTTGCGTTTCTTTATCCACCGCACCAACAACTGAATTAAAATTAGTAGAACCAAGAAATATGGCTAACGCAAGCAGACCGGCTTTATTTTCATCCACCGGGTTTTTTCCAGTCAGGCTGCGCTTTTCTGCAAAAGAATAGGTAACGCTTAAATAACGGCCCAATGAAATTTTATTTTCGCTCCTTGCAGCAATCTGACCGTGATAATCGCACAGACGCAAGTAATATAGTTTGACGACTATTGGATCACTCAATAACGCAAGCTCATCTCGCACATGTTTAACCCGCCCCTTGGCGTCATCAACAATATGCCTAAGATCGTGGATAACATGATAACTAACATTCAACTGCGAGTTAGAAACCGTAACAGATTCAATTGATTTAACCAATCTGGTTCCCGTTGCATTTCCACTAAGAAATCTATTCATCATAAATTCAGCCATAGAAATAGCCAGATCACCTGACAGAGCTATATTGCCTATGGATATCTCTTGAATATCTAGCCCATTATCAGAAGGGATAATCGTTGTTGTCAGATTCACATAACTACCAAATGGTGTGCTTGGTAATTTAAATGTAAATGCTCCTTTGATACCATATTGAGTCACATTTACGCGACCTTTAAGTCTTTTAATGCCGCGCATACCCAATGCAATAATGCCATTAATTTCATTTTCTGATAAGGTCAACTTGGATCTTTGTTCTGAATATACAGAATCATTTAATTCTCGACGAAGTTGCAGCGCAATATTTTTTGCTTTAATGGCGCTGTCAATGTCGACATGTTCAGTTTTAACGACAAGTGGATATGAATCAATTGTATTAAAAAGAACTACCAGAGGAATGACGACAAAAAGCAATATTGCTATCAAAAGCCCCCACATGAGGATCTTACTTCTGCGGTGCCTATAGTGAGTTTCTAACATGTGCTAAATTCTAATACAATCCACAATAAAAACCATCAGCAATCCTCCACTTGGCATGATTGCCAGGTATGAGAGATATTATTTCTTAAGGTTCCATCAATAACTTATTTGTGGTTCAATGCACTGATTCAACAGCAGAAAAACAAACCCATGTCGCTTGAACAACTGATTGGTAAAGAATTTCAATTAAGCAATGACGTCATTTACCTGAACCACGCTGCAGTGGCTCCATGGCCAACCCGGACTATGCAGGCTGTGGAAGATTTTGCGCGGGAAAACGCCACACTGGGTTCAAAAAATTATCTTCAATGGCTTGAGCATGAAACAGAATTACGAACTATGCTCGCCACATTGATTAATGCACCCTCTTCATATGATATTGCCCTGTTAAAAAGCACTTCTGAAGCCCTTTCAGTCGTAGCCCATGGACTTGAATGGCAGCATGGAGATAATGTCGTCATTAGTGATCAGGAGTTTCCTTCAAACCGGATTATCTGGGAATCATTGTCTCGATATGGCGTTAATGTAATTCAGGTCGACTTAAACACGGACACAACACCAGAACAGGCGCTTATCAATGCCTGTGATAATAAAACCAGATTACTTGCGCTTAGTTCGGTTCAATTTGCTTCAGGCTTACGCATGGACTTAAGCACCCTGGGTCAGCACTGCAAGCAAAACAAAATTCTTTTTTGTCTCGATGCCATACAAAGTATTGGTGCAGTAGAGTTTGATG
>JAOULU010000121.1 GCA_029881855.1 Nitrosomonas sp.
GATCATAAGACAATCCCCGTATTTTAGGGATTGTCTTTTCAATTGCTAATGCCTAAAAGTCAACCAATCATTTTAATCGGCCTGTTGGCAATTGTAGTGCTGGCATGGAGCTATCTGTTTTATCAACATTGGTTAATGACCACATTGCCGATGACAGAAATGTGGATGCCACCATCAGTGAGTGCTGACTGGCATTGGAAGGATTTTGCGCTCGTGTATATCATGTGGGCCGTGATGATGGCTGCCATGATGCTACCCTCAGCCATACCGATGTTTCTGGTTTATGCAAAAGTTTGTCAGCAACGTTATCGAACTATTCAACCACATACGCTTTTATTTGCTAGCGCCTATTTGTTGGTTTGGTTTGGCTTTAGTATTGTATTAACAGGTTTACAATGGCAAATGCATGGACTACATTTCTTAACGCCAATGATGGATAATCAGAATGAAACTATGGCTGCGGTTATCTTTCTATTGGCCGGTATTTATCAATTTATACCATTTAAAAGTAGGCTATTACAAAATTGTCGTTCACCCATGGGGTTTTTGTTAACCGAATGGTGTGATGGCGTAAAGGGTGCATTTCAAATGGGTTTGAAACATGGTGGCATGTGCCTAGGCTGTTGTTGGGCGCAGATGATGATTATGTTTGCAGTTGGTGTGATGAATTTGCTGGGTATGGTATTAATAACCTTGTTGGTTTTAATTGAGAAAACAGTGCCCATAAGTAACCAGTATTTTTCTAAAGCTGTAGGTGTAGTGTTTATAGGGTGGGGTTTTTGGCTATTACAGATCGGATAGCTTCAATTTATCTATTTTATAAAACAGACGCGATTATCTGTAATCCGATGTCTTTGGCTCAATTCTTAATGTTGATCTCTATTATAAGATCCTGAAAGTTATGAACGGATCACAGGAAAAGCTCGTCACCCACATTGCAATATGGTGTGAACATATATGATGCCTTTTCTACAAAAAGTTGATAGATGTCTATTGAACAATAATATCTTTAAGTTGGCTGAAAATGTTTTCTGCAATTATTTCATTACCCTTATCTCCAAAATGGTATGAGTCTAAAAAAATATCTTCTTGACTATCTAGGTTATCAAAGACATCTGTAAGATTAATGTATTTGAAATTGTTTGCATTCATGTTTCCTAGAAGATTATCTATTTGAGCATAACTTTTCTTAAAATACTCTTGATATTTTAGGGATTCCTGTTCTCTTTCAGTCAATTTTTTGCCTGTTACAGCTAATGTCGGTTGTAGCAAGTAAACATAGTCAATTGTTTTTTGAGAAAGTGAAAGCGCGAATAAACTTAGCTTTACATTTTTTAAGAGTCGTTCTGCAACCAATTGTGGAGGGACTTCTTCCGAACTAATCTCTGTAATTTCTGGTATTTCTTGATGTCCGGTTAGCTTATATGCTTCTTTTATGAGATTAAGAAAGAACTCATCGGCGTAACTTCTGAACCATAATATATTCCTGCCAAGTTTTCCCCAATGCACATCGTTATTCCCGGAAAAAGAAATTACTAAATCAGGGGTTAGTTCGGATAATCTGTTTTCAATAACAATCCGTTCATGGGTCGAGGCCCATGCAGGATTAGCCATTGTAAAAACCTCATATTTTAGATTTGTAGAGGGAGATAACTTGTTTGTAAGTATTGAGGACAAGTAACCAGCAATTGTTGTATCTTCACTTGGTGCTCCAGAACCATATGCTGTAGATCCTCCAGTAATAAATATTCTATATGTGTCGCCAGGTTTTGGTATTTCAATTTCACTTTCTGAGCGGAATTGCATTGAGTTGATGTGGGCGACGCCATGGCGTCCAGGTGTTGGTGCATTCCCTACAAAGGGTGTTAGCGTATTCGGGACGGACCATGAGATATCATTTAATTTCTGCGAAACACTGTCACCGTCATGGTAGACACGTGAAATTTCCGATTTTTTTTTGTCATTTAATATTCTTTCAAGGGTAAAGGCTCCAGAGAAACCTTGTATTTGAGAATCGAATGTTTTCACAGTTGTGTATCGGCCAACAGCAAATCCTATTCCTACAAGTGCAACTAAAATAATGGTTATGACAATTGATGTCATCCACTCTCTCGATATTGCTTTCACAAGACTCTTTTCCCTTTATTTGTCTAACTTTACAAAAATCAAAATATCTATTAATCACCCTATAAATTCTTATATCTCCAAAATATTATAATATACACAAGTAAGTTGTAAGTGTTGTTTGTCTAGCCTAAAAAATAACCACACTTTTAAAAATGAGTTTTGTTTATAATAGGTCGCTGATAAAGAATACCTCTTTTTAAGGTAGCAAATAAATTTGTATGCCGCATAACTTAATTGCTGTTTCTACTTGAATCCACTTTTATTTAATTAGAGCTTAATATGAACACTGCGACAAATATTTTGGGGCTATCTGCTTACTATCATGATAGTGCTGCTGCTTTGATAATGAATGGTGACATTGTTGCAGCTTCTCAAGAAGAGCGTTTCTCAAGAAAAAAACATGATGCACGATTTCCAGAAAATGCCATTCGCTATTGTTTAGATGAAGCGGGCATTACACTATCTGAAGTTGACGAGATTGTGTTTTATGATAAACCGCTAGTCAAATTTGAGCGTCTTGTTGAAACCTACCTTTCATACGCGCCCAATGGTATTCGCTCCTTCATTGCGGCTATGCCTATTTGGCTTAAAGAAAAACTTTACTTAAAAAGTACACTTAAAAAAGAATTAGCTGCGCTAGGTGAGATTACAACAGCCGAGTTACCTAAGTTGTTGTTTGCGGAACATCACCAGTCTCATGCGGCTTCTGCTTTTTTCCCCAGTCCTTATGAGAAAGCTGCCGTGCTATGTTTGGATGGCGTAGGCGAATGGTCAACCACAACAGTTTGGGTAGGAGAGGGTAATACGCTGAAGGCGCAATGGGAGATTGACTTTCCACACTCACTTGGTCTTCTATACTCTGCTTTTACTTACTATACTGGCTTCAAGGTGAATTCAGGTGAGTATAAGTTGATGGGACTAGCGCCCTACGGAGAGCCAAAGTATATCGACCTTATTCTAGATAACCTAATTGATTTAAAAGAAGATGGTACGTTCCGGTTAAACATGAATTACTTTAATTATTGTACCGGTTTAACCATGACGAATAAAAAGTTTGATAAACTTTTTGGTGCCCCTCCGCGGAAATCTGAAAGCGAAATAACCCAGAGAGAAATGGATATTGCTGCATCCATTCAAAAAGTAACTGAAGAAGTTGTTACCCGCTTAGCTAAAACCGTACGAGCTGAAACTGATTGTCGTTATCTTTGCCTTGCTGGCGGCGTTGCACTTAATTGTGTGGCGAATGGTGAGTTATTACGAGCCAACATATTTGACGATATTTGGATTCAACCTGCAGCTGGTGATGCAGGTGGTGCACTTGGTGCAGCCTTAGCTGTTTGGCACGACCTACATGATGGTGAACGTAAGGTAAACAGTTCAGATAGCATGAAAGGCTCATATCTCGGCCCAAGTTTTAAACGGGAGGATATTTGCGAGCGCTTGAATAAAGCTGGCGCGGTTTATACTGTGTTAGAAGATAAAGAGCTCATGCCTAAATTAGCGCAAATAATTGATAATGAAAATATAGTAGGTTTTTTTCAAGGACGTATGGAGTTTGGTCCTCGTGCATTAGGTGGTCGCTCAATTATTGGCGACCCGCGTTCAAAAAAAATGCAGTCACAAATGAATCTCAAGATAAAGTACCGAGAGTCTTTTCGTCCATTTGCGCCATCTGTGTTGAATGAAGATGTCGGCAAGTATTTTGAGCATAATCAACCTAGCCCGTATATGTTGCTTGTTGCGCCAGTTTCAAAGCAAATAAGAGTCCCAATGACTGAATCTCAAAAAAAATTGTTTGGTATTGAGAAACTTAATATTGCGCGCTCAGAATTGCCTGCAATTACACATGTAGACTACTCAGCAAGAGTTCAAACTATACATGCTGAAACAAACCCACGTTATTACCATTTGGTTTCTGCATTTAAGGAACTTACAGGCTGTAGTGTCATAGTCAACACTTCTTTTAATGTACGCGGAGAACCAATTGTTTGTACACCAGAAGACGCTTATCAATGTTTTATGCGAACAGAAATGGACTATCTTGTGGTCGAAAACTTTTTGATGGCAAAATCAGATCAGCCACAAATTGAAAAAGACAAATCCTGGATGAACGAGTTTGAATTAGACTGAAGTAAGGAAGATACGATGTTAGTTATAGATAATCAAATTACCCGCACAGAGCTACGCTCGTTCGGGCTAGTTACTGCAGGTATGCTGGTACTGTTCTTCGGTCTACTTATCCCATGGATATGGGGCTTTGCATGGCCAACATGGCCATTTTCTGTTGCTGGCATTCTGGTGATTATGGCACTTGCTGTACCCGCTTCACTTAGGCCTGTTTACAAAGTCTGGATGCATTTTGCAAGCATACTTGGCTGGGTAAATACTCGTATAATTCTCGGCTTAATATTCTTCTTAATGTTCCTTCCTTTAGGCTTAATTATGCGCTTATTTAATGATCCAATGCGACGCAATCTGGATAAATCTATAGAAACCTATCGTGTACCTTCATCGTCACCTAAACGCGAGAATATGGAGAAACTTTTCTGATGTTAGACTTAATTAAAGACATGTGGGCATTTATGAAAGAACGTAAGAAATTTTGGTTACTTCCAATTTTTGTAATTCTTGTTCTTCTTGGCGGTCTAATCGTTCTAACGCAAGGCTCGGCTGTTGCGCCTTTCATTTATACACTTTTCTGATGTGCAAACATGCAGCTTCTACTGAATTATTAGGATAAAAATCAATGTGGTTGTTTGTCATTTGAATCAGCACCAAAGGTTTGCCAGTTCTCAAACAAATATGGCAGCTGCAAGTAAACAGATAACTACTAAATATAAAGGTAAACAAATTTATTCTCTCGACAAATTGTGCTGGTTTGCAGCATGAGCCGTAAGGGTGAAAATTTAGACAGCGTGGTCGTAGAGATTTTGAGGTGAAAGTCGTCCTTAGTATTATTGTTGGTTTCTATTAAACCAGAACAACTAAACGAGGCTTCTGCTGCCTTTATAACTGTTTCTTAATTTTAAAAAATAAGAGTATCAGCACATGATAGGTAGAAAGTGCGTAGAGTAGACATTGACGAACATTGTTAAGAAATTTAATATGGCATCACAACTAGGATATTGGTATATCAAGAGGTGACCTACAGAGAATGTTGGACAATAAGCTTTTATAGTGTTGAACTCGCTTTCTTATTTCTCACGTTACAATTACTTCAATCGGACAAACGCTTAAAATTTTTCTGGAATGAAGAAAAATTTATTATTTGCGCATTGTAAATGCCATTTCTAATATCTATTAGTGTATTCTTTAACATATTAAATTTTGGCTTTGTTTATTATGGATCAATTGAATACACTATCACAATCTGATACACAAAAAGAAGTGATCCAGACTGATAGATTTTTAGGTATTCTCGAATATCAGGATAGGCAAGCATTAAATACTGAGCTTAATGCAGATGTTTTTGAAATGCTTACTGCTCCCGCGCAAATATCGCATCTAGTGTTACTTTCAGATC
>JAOULU010000122.1 GCA_029881855.1 Nitrosomonas sp.
ATTCCTCACTTTGGCTCATTGAGTCAAAGTGAGGAAGAGAAGATCATTATTGATCAAAAATTTGTTGGAGGTGGCAGTATGATTAAGTCGATAACAAATATATGGACTACAGTATTCATACTTTCTGTATTTTTTTATTGTAGCCTAGCAAATGCGCATGGGAACGTCGCCCTGGAGCAAGATAACTGTGTACGTAATATGGGTGGAAGTATGGTTCATTTGAGTACTTATCAACCACAATATGACCCAGAAGCAGAGTATTGCACAGAAATTCCCAAAAACGGTAAAACACTATGGGTACTAGATCTTATAGATCATGCATTGCGTGACATGCCAATCAATATACAGATAGTTAGAGCCAGTGGCGAAGCAATAAATGAAACTGTAGCGTCTTTACGCTCAGTAAACCATATAGATGGTGTAATTAAAGGGGAGTCTGATCTGGATGAAGGATTATATACTGTCTACATCACAGGCGAAGGAATCCCTCCAGTACACTATGAGTTTCCATTACGCGTACAAATGATCAACTATGCAGATGCTTTTAGTACTGCCGCAGTGCCTATCATTGTATTATTATTACTTACCTTATTTACAAGAAAGTTTTTAAGATTGCGCCAATTAAAGCTTTGATGGATTATTGAGCTTAGTTTAGTAACTTTCCCTGTAACTAATACACCTCTGAAGGCGATTTCTTTTATTTAAAGAAGCAACTGTATAGTTTCACCCCAACACAGATAATTACCTGATCAAATCTGAACCATACTCAGCTTATTTACCCGCAGATATTGGTGGCTTGCAATAAAAACGTGAAGGGAATTCCTCGTTGCGTTTTCTATTTCTGATGACATCCCCACCTTCTCTGATGCAAACTGCTGTTGACATGTCCAAGCTGGGAAAATATTCATTAGATCCTGGTTGGGCTGATGTTGATGGTACTTTCTCCCTGATTCTGGCACAGGTTTCTGACTCATTGGGCTTGGGTGGTGTATCGGTCATGGCCGGTAACGGACACAAGTTACAGGGATCGCCTGGGCATAAACAACCACTGCAATTAGTCTGAGCTAGTGCTGGTACAGCCAACATAACTAACCATAAACCACAAATGCATACAAATAAGATCACGACTATTTTCTTTAATCCCAAATCCACAATTTTTTCCTTTTATTGATATATTCTCGAACTTCTGCAATCTTACACAAATATTATAGCGAATAGCTTTTATAAAGTTGTTATCACTCGCCATAACGCGCAAAAACCTTTAAAATACACCCCCTTTTCCCATCCATCAATTAGGTAACACATTGATTACAACAGCCAATATAACCATGCAATTTGGGGCTAAGCCTCTGTTTGAAAATGTTTCTGTAAAATTTGGTGGTGGTAATCGTTATGGACTGATTGGCGCTAATGGATGCGGTAAATCTACATTCATGAAAATTCTTGGCAAAGACCTTGAACCAACTTCAGGCAATATCAGCGTAGACAGCGGCGAACGTGTGGGTAAACTACGTCAGGATCAATTTGCATTTGAAGATTATCTTGTGATTGATACAGTCATGATGGGACATGAAGATTTATGGCGTGTTAAAGAAGAACGTGATGCTATTTATGCCAACCCCGATGCCTCTGAAGAAGATTATATGCATGCAGCTGAACTTGAAACTGAATTTGCGGAATTAGATGGTTATTCTGCCGAGGCGCGTGCAGGAGAATTACTGTTAGGTGTAGGCATTCCATCTGACCAACACCATGGCCCAATGCAAGCAATTGCACCTGGTTTCAAATTACGTGTATTGCTGGCTCAAGCGTTATTTTCCAACCCAGATATATTATTGCTGGATGAGCCAACAAACAACCTTGATATCAACACCATTCGTTGGTTGGAAGATATTATTAATGCCAGCAAAAATACTATTATTATTATTTCTCATGACCGACACTTTTTGAACAGTGTTTGCACACATATGGCTGATATGGATTATGGTGAGTTACGTGTTTATCCCGGCAATTATGATGAATATATGACCGCCTCAACTCAGGTACGTGAACGTATGCTGGCTAATAATGCTAAGAAGAAGGCGCAGATTGCTGACTTACAATCTTTTGTCAGTCGTTTCTCTGCCAATGCATCTAAAGCCAGACAAGCGACCAGTCGCGCCCGTCAAATTGAAAAAATAAAACTCGAAGATGTAAAGCCTTCTAGTCGCCAATATCCGTACATTCGCTTTGAGGTTGACGCCAAAGATAAACTACATCGTCTAGCAGTTTCAGTTAAAGACATCAGCAAAAGTTTCCCTGGATTGGATAAGCCGTTATTTGAGCATTTCAGTCTAGACATTGAAGCTGGAGAAAAAGTGGCGATTATCGGCCCCAATGGCATTGGAAAAACGACATTACAGCGCTGTCTTGTAGGTGATCTAACACCTGATACTGGTGAAATAAGATGGGCCGAAAAAGCACAAACAGGTTATTATCCACAAGATCATGCTGCAGACTTTACCCATGAATGTTCATTGACGGAATGGATGGAACAATGGCGGCAAGCGAGTGATGACGACCAGGCCATCCGTAGTACACTGGGACGATTGTTATTCTCTGGGGATGAGGTAAAGAAATCTGTTAAAGTTATATCTGGTGGCGAGCAAGGTCGCATGCAATTTGGCAAATTGATTCTACAAAAGCCAAATATTATGTTGATGGATGAACCTACCAATCATCTGGATATGGAATCTATTGAGGCACTCAATAGTGCGTTAGAAAAATATACAGGTACTTTGATTTTTATTTCGCATGATCGAGAATTTGTTTCCTCACTAGCAACTCGTATTCTGGAAATGAAACCTGATGGTATTAATGACTTCAAGGGAAATTATGAAGACTATCTACGGTATCAAGGGATCACATAATTTAAAACACGTTGCACTTGTTCTTGTTTTTTTAGGTTTTGGGAGTGTATTTCTCTCAGTAGCTCATGCAGAAAGTGTACAGTACCTACAACAACGTGCCAGCTTTGCGTATGACATGATGATACAAGCCCAAAAAAATGCAGAAACTTCAACCCGAAAAATGACTGCTGCAGAAAAAAATCTTGCAATCGCCAAGCAAAAATTCACTGAAGCTAAGGAAATTGCTGAGACTGCTCGAGAAGAATCTAAACAAGCAAATGCCGCAATGCATCAAGCTACCACCACATGGAAAAATGCTTCTGAAGCACTGGCGATTGAGTGGGAGAAATCCGGAAAAAGATAAACAATAGATACACAACAACTGGAATTGTTACAATCTTACGACAACCAAAGTATCATCCTCACATGAGGAATACCTGCCTCTATAAATTCTTCCCCAGTAACTTTAAAACCAAATCTTTCATAGAAACCAATCGCAGAAGTTTGCGCATTTAAAACAACTTCTTTTGTACCCTGGTTCCTAGATTCTTCAAGCAACCGCAACATCATGGCGCTACCAAACCCTTTGCCGCGCCATTCTTTCAAAACGGCCATACGTCCGATATAGCCATCCTGCAATAATCTTGCTGTGCCAATAGGCTCCCCTTGCGGGCTCATTGCAAGTATATGTAGGCAAATCTCGTCAAATTCATCCCATTCTAATTCTACGGGAACCTGCTGTTCATGAATAAACACGCTTTCACGGATAGCACGCAATACAGGTGCTTGGTCTTGCCAATTAACGATATGTATTTGTTGAGAAAACATAACAGCAAAATTGGCAATATTATTTAAATGGGTGACGTAATACTATGGTTTCTTCTCTATCCGGTCCTGTTGAAATCATATCGACTGGTGTCTCGCAAATTTCTTCCAGTCGCTTCAAATAATTCCGTGCTGCTTGAGGTAATTGATCAAACACCTTTATGCCAGCAGTACCTTCTGTCCATCCAGGCATCTCTTCATAAACCGGCTGACAACGACCCAAATCATCCGCACCCACGGGCAAGGTATCTCTATGCTCACCATTATCAAGTGTGTAACCTATGCCAATTTTTAGCCGCTCAATACCTTCGAGCACATCCAATTTGGTAATACATAGCCCAGTCACGCCATTAATCTGAATGGAGCGCTTCATTGCTGTTGCATCAAACCAACCACATCGTCGAGGACGTCCTGTGGTTGACCCAAACTCATGGCCTTGTTTTGCCATATGACCACCAATTCCATCTTCTAATTCGGTTGGAAATGGCCCGGAACCGACACGCGTTGTATACGCTTTAGTAATGCCCAGTACATAATGTAACTTTTGTGGCCCTATACCACTGCCTGGCGCTGCTGCTCCTGCGACACAATTACTAGATGTTACAAATGGATAAGTACCATGATCAATATCGAGCAATGCACCTTGAGCACCTTCAAATAACAAGCTGCTCCCTGCTTTAGATGCCTTAAATAATAAGTCAGGAACATCTGCAACCATCGGCTTGATTCGCTCAGCCTGGGTTAAGGTGTCATCCAATGTTTTCTGGAAATCTATGATGGGCGCATCAAAATAATCTTTTAAAATAAAATTATGGTAATCCAGCGCTACTTTCAGTTTTTCTGAAAATTTGGCATGATCAAACAAATCTTGTAGGCGAATGGCACGTCGTGCCGCTTTATCTTCGTAAGCTGGCCCTATTCCCCGTCCAGTAGTACCAATCTTACCCGCACCTCTTGCTGTTTCACGGGAGTGATCCAGCGCAATATGACTCGGTAAAATAAGAGGACAAGCTCCACTAATATGCAGGCGACTACTCACTTCAACACCATTCTCCGCAAGCATATCAATTTCTTTGAGTAGTGCTTCAGGTGAGATAACAACACCATTACCAATATAGCAAATAACATTGTCACGCAAAATTCCTGATGGAATAAGATGTAGAATAGTTTTCTTATCACCAATAACCAAGGTATGGCCAGCATTATGCCCCCCCTGGAAACGCACCACACCTTGCGCATGATCTGTTAACCAGTCTACAATTTTCCCTTTACCCTCATCACCCCATTGTGTACCAATGACCACAACGTTTTTAGTCATATTTCCAATCTCTAAAATACTCTATCTCAGTAAACCAATTAAATTGCTTCAACTACCCACTCCCCATTACGCAATATCAGTTGCCTGTCACAATCTAGTGTTACCCCCTGTTGTCCTGGAAGAGCCACAATAACAATTTTCCCGGCATCACGTAATGTACTAATTGCCTTATCTAAGGCTTCATTATCTTTCATGTAGGGCGCACGTATCCCCTTAGGATAGGGTGCTTGTTTAACCAGTCGAGACAGCTCTCGTAAATCCATACTAAAACCAGTCGCAGGACGCGACCTTCCAAAAGCTCTACCAATTTCATCATAGCGCCCACCTAATGCAATGGCATTGGAGCAACCTCGAGAATAAGCTGCAAATACCATGCCTGTATGGTAGTGATAGCCGCGCAAATCAGCTAGATCGAAAGCAACCGTATCTACTAACTTGCTTAATTCTTCTCCAACCATTTCAAGCTCATCTAGCGCTGTTTTGATTTCTAAATGATTGGGCAACCACTTGCGAGCTTCTTCAAATATCTTTTCATCTCCATAAAGCTCAGGCAGCAACAGCAATGCATCACGCG
>JAOULU010000123.1 GCA_029881855.1 Nitrosomonas sp.
ACTGACATCATTTTATCCCCTTTTAATAAATTCAGCGCAAAAAAAAGGCCTCTTTTTGAAAGAGGCCTTTTAAATAATTTGTTTCGAGTAAAATCACATCACAAAGTTTTCGGCCTCTTATTGTCGCGCACTCGCACATGCCAGGTTGCTAGAACTGGTTTAATAAACTGCTGAATTGTTTGTGGTGTGTAAATCATCATGCATAGAGTCTGGCAGCGAAATTATGGAACGTCAAGGGTTATTATAATATAATTTCCAATCTTTCATTTTTATGAACCAAACCGATCACTACTAAACAACATAGCGGCTATGCACTATCCTGCCATTCAATAATATCGTTCTGCGGTTCATCGATTGGAAATAGCAGCGATATGGTCGTACCCGTATGTTCACTGGATTCGACTATCACATGTCCTCCGACTTCATGCATAATTCCATGCACCATTGCCAGCCCCATACCACTGCCTTTCCCTACTTCCTTTGTCGATGCAAATGGTTCAAACATGCGCTCAAGGATAACCGGGTCAATGCCCGGTCCATTATCACTAACGGATAATAATACAAATTCTCCGCTTATATTTTTATGACATGAATGACACTTGCGTCTCTTTATCGAATGACGATCCAATACTAATTCGATGATACCTACACCATTCATCGCATCGCGTGCATTAATACAAAGGTTTACCAATAATTGATTAATATGAATTGGGTTGCTTGTGATTAGTGGTATGTGATTTTTAATGTTTGCACTGAGTCGTATGCTGCTGGACAGCATTGGCATCAACATTTTAATGGTTTCATTGATAATTGGTTCGAGACCCAGCGGTGCAATATTCTGCTGACTACCGCGACTAAAGGTCAACATTTGTAAGACCAACTCTTTTGCTCGATTACCTGCGATTTCAATTTGCTCTAGATATTCTTTTAATTTGTCATCGCCTAGATTTTCACTTTTTTCCCGTGCTAACAACGCGAAGCCAAGAACACTAGCGAGCATATTATTAAAATCATGAGCTACACCTCCAGTCAAATGACCAATGGCTTCCATTTTTTGCGCCTGCTGTAATTGATCCTGCAATTTTTTCTTTTCTTTTTTCGCATTTTCCTGTTCCGTAATATCTCGCACAACGATAATATCACCGGATACACCAGCTAACAGACTTCTTATGGAAGTAGAAACCACTTCAGCAACAAAAATACGCCCTTTAAAACTTTCAATGGTTTGTTTTTGAACCTTCAGCAATGCCTTATCACTTTCTTGAGCATCCGACGAATTGTACGCTAGATGCAACAGCGAAATATTCTTCCCGGTTATTTCGGCTGGAGTAAAATCAAATAGCTCACATAATACTTTGTTTACAGTAATAACCGTTCCTGATTTGTTGACAATAATCACACCATCAGGAATACTTTGAAAGATTGTTTCAAAAAGCGTTCGCTGTTCACGCAAGTCAATTTCAATACGCCTTTTTTCTGTAATATCTTCTAATGACATTAAAATAACAACTGGCATATTGTCATCACTTTTGACCAAATGACACATTGCGTTAAGGAATCGATGTTGGTCTTTGGCAGTTACTACTTCGAATTCAAATTTTCTTTTGAGTTCAATTGCTCCACGTAATACAGCTGTGAATTCAGTTGAGATGTGTTGTTTGTTGTCGCTTATCACTATTTTGTCAAACCAGTTCTTGCCGATTAGTTGACTTTCCTCATAGCCTAGAATCTGACAACAATAGCGATTAGCCAGTGTTATTATTCCATCACCAACGATAGCAATAATACCAATCTCCACAACATCCAAATAATGTTGAGCTTTATCGCGTTCGAGAATTAGTGACTCTTTAGAAACAAGCAGTTGTTTTTGCATTTTGTTAAACGTTTGCGAAAACTCTCCCATTTCATCTTTGGATGTTATTTCTAGTGGAATGCTGTAGTCACCTTTTGCTACATTCTTTATAGCAGCAATAAACCCATGCAATGGCTTTGTAATGACATGATCCTGAATATAAGCTGATAAGGCTACAGAAACTAGAATTAAAATTAGCGATACACTGAGTATGTTTTGCAACAAGCGTTGTTTTGCCTTAATGAGTAACCCATAATTGAGTTCTAAAAATATTGAACCAACACTTTTACCTAAATGATGTATTTCCCGCTTGATGTAAATACTTTTATTATTTCTGGTGTTAGTTGGTTTTTTTGAGATTAAAAGCGGATAAAGCTGTCTGTCTTGCCTATCATATAAACGTACATCAACCCAGGAGTCGTGATCCTCTCTAGTTTGATTAATAATTGCATGGACTTCTGCTAAATCAGATTTGAGAATTGGATTCACCAGACCATTGGCTAGAATTTTTAATTTATGTGATTCATGGTAAGTGATTTGTTTGGTCTCTAGTTCAAGAAAATGGGGTAATGCATATAAATAGCTAACTCCTATTATCAACAACAAGGTTAGCGCCACCGGCCATAATAATTTTACTCGTAAACTCATAGGCTACTTTGTCTCTCGCAAGTCTTCGAGACCCAGCTCCAACAATGGAAGATAGTCCTCGATATTCGCATCGCCCAATTTATTAACAGGAATTTGTAAAAACAAATTTTTTCCGTTTGGATATTTGGAAATTTCAATCAAGCTATTTTTGATGATTTGTTGTTGTACATGAGAAAGGCGCTTATGAATCATTATGGGATGCGAGGCAACGGTGCGAGTGGAATAAAGAATTCGCAAATTTTGTCTAATGGCTTGGCTTTGTTGCGATAGTGTTTTTTGCACACCTCCACCGGCAGCGACGGTGCCAACAATCACGTTTAAATAGACCGAAGAATGAGATTGAACATACACCGGTTCGACATTAATTTTGAAACTATTTTTTAAATCCGATCGAATTAATAAAGATGCGCCGAGTGCATTCGGTGCAGGAAAAGCAATTCGCTGATTCTTTAACTGTGCTACGGTTTGAATGGGACTAGAAATTGGGACTACGATAATACCCTGTAATTCTCGTGCCACATCTTTGAGTATGGGTATATAAGTTTGATGCATATTATTGGCGACTGCGAGATAAGGATTTACATAGGCAACATCATATTCACCGGCAAAATACTTTTTCTCAAATTCTGGAATATTACGTGCGGTTGTAAAACGAAAGCTATATCCGCTTGCTTGTTCCAATTGTTGAATGATGGGTAACCATATTTCTTGTAAACGCTGCCGATGAAATTGAGGTATCACGGCGAAACTATATACTTTCTCTCCAGCGAATGACTTTTCTATTTCTGCAAACACAACAAATGCCATAAATTGCAAAATAATAAAGCAAAAGCTTTGTTTCAACTGAGCCTTAAACATCTGTGTAGAAGACATGAAACTCCTTTTTGCTAAAGTCTTAGCGATTACCTGGGATGTTAGCTGATATCGCTGTAATCGGTATAAGCGCTATACCCTTTAAGTTGACGTTCTCAAACCTTTTTAAAGCCACTGCCTATGTCCTTGAAATTATACAAATTAATATACATCTCCATTAGTAGTGTAATATTCAGTAACTGAACTATACAAATTTTCACGTTTCAGAAAGATTTATAAAAACTATTAAATAAGTATCCTCTTATATATTGCTCTGAATAAAAAACTAGCCTATAATTTTCTCAATAATTATTAATTAATATGTGGGGATATACATGGAACGTCGCGCCTTTTTAAAGGCGAGTGCCTTAGGATTGGGCAGTTTCACCTTGTCCGGTCTTACCTTTGGCTACCGCCAAGCTCATGCAGCAAATCATATTTTTTCCATTACGGCAGAACCACAATCACTTGTCGTTAATGCAACAACTAGCTTGAATGTCTGGCGATACCGAGATCTGGTCGCTACTAGCGGTCCTGGTGGTTTGCAAGCGGGTATTGTTGTCCAGCAAGGTGACAGCATTGAAATCAATTTAAGCAATAACCTGGATAGAAATATAAATTTAGTTATTCCAGGTTTAGTCAATACTAGTCCTCAAGTGGCACCCGGATCGAGTTTTACTTATTTGTTTACACTCAACCAGCCAGGTAGTTTTTTTCTGACTGACAATATCTCAGGATTTATAGCCAAAGCCATGGGCCTAGCCATGCCCTTAGTGGTTCTGCCGAACACAATACCAGCAAGCTTAAACGATGGTCTAACACCCTATGATCGGCAATATACCTTAGTGTTTCAGGATTACGATGACCGCTTAAATGCGGCTATCAGTGGCGGAGGCGCATACACACTTGATCAGTACGAGCCGAATTTTTTTACGGTTAACGGATTACAGTATCCTAGCCTAGCTACGGATCCGGATAGTCGAATTGAAATGACGGTTGGCGAACAAGTTGCAATTCGTTTTATCAATGCAGGATCTATCTACTACCCCATGCATTTTCATGGTTATCACGTGTCTGTCGCAAATCGTAACCGCGTAGTAGAAAGCAATGTAATCGAAAAAGATACGGTTTTAGTTCGCACAGCTGAATGCGTTGATGTGCAATTGGCGGCAATTCAAGCAGGAACCTACCCTTTGCACACCCACTTTGTTCCGGGTGTCACCTCCAATGGGGTTTATGCTGGCGGTGGACTGTTAGTGATGAATGCTAGTGCAGCTGGCCCAGTGCCAGTGGTGTAAGGAGAATAACATGAAAACAATAGAATCCATTGACACCCCATTCGATCAAACAATAACGCTAGAAAACCAGCCAAGCTCAAACATTGAAAAACTAGCTGGAATAACGGTTGCCGTCGGTGTATTGAACGCGTGCGCCGAATCGAGTCCTCCTATTAATAAGCCGGTTGATGACAAAATTCTGGAAGAGTGTGCATGCATGGGAGGTACACCTCCGCCCGGCGCCGGCCCAGGCGCGGGTGTTACACCAACCCCGCCCGCTACTGTCGCCTTACCCGCCTATGTGGGTTCTCGGCGTTTTCGCTCAGTGATAGGCCCTAGTTTGACCTTGGCAACGACTATGGGTATGACAACTCAGACCTTAAGTGACGGACGTAATTTGCCTGTTTGGGCATTTTCCGATACGGCTTTGAATAGCGGCTTTAACGGCAATCGTTCTATTCCCGGGCCAACCCTGGAAATTAATCAAGGCCAGCTAGCCAATTTCACACTTTCCTCAGCTATGCCACATACAATTCATTGGCACGGTTTGGATGTAGATCAAGCCAACGACGGCGTACCTTCGACCTCGGGATTTGTCGCACAAGCAATCCCGCCCATGGGCAATTTTGGGCGTCTCGATCCGGCCTGGGTATTACTTGGCCCGCAATACACTTATAGTTTTACTGCACCCCACGCAGGAACCTATATGTATCATTGCCATGTCGACACAGTTTTGCATATGGAGATGGGCATGTCGGGAACGGTGATTGTTCGGCCTGCTGATGGAAATGAAAATGTATTATGGCTAGCTGGTCCAAGTTTCGATGTGGAATATGTTTGGCAATTGCATACGGTCGATAGTCGCTGGCATAGCAGCAGTCCCATGGCAGCCAGTGGTGCTAACACGGTACGCCATCGTCCAAATTATTTTTTAATTAATGGCAAGGAT